>NZ_JBVIWC010000037.1:0-18972 GCF_055594965.1 Kitasatospora sp. NPDC040550
TGCAGGGGGGACCCTGTGGGAGAGTAGGACGCCGCCGAACAATCATTCAGAAGAACCCCCATCCGGATTCCGGATGGGGGTTCTTCGCGTTTCCCGGAAAACGGGCGGAAGCCGGCCGGGGTCGGGCCGGCGGCCCCTGACGGACCCCCGCCGAGTGGCTGCTCCTCCGTCAATATGCCGCTAAAACCGCCTGATCAGTGGACTGATCAGCGGAATACCGCCGCCCACGCCGTAGTCTCGAAGGCAGGGGGAACAGGTGTCCGGGGGTGGCTCCCGGGCAGAGCCGGATCAAGAATGGTGCTCATGGGACGAGGCAGGCTGCGCATCTACCTCGGGGCGGCCCCCGGGGTCGGCAAGACGTACGCCATGCTCGCCGAGGCACACCGGCGGCAGGAGCGTGGCACGGACGTCGTGGTGGCGTTCGTGGAGGACCACGGCCGGCGACGGACCGCGGACCTGGTGGCCGGGCTGGAGGTCGTGCTCCGGCAGCAGGTGGTGCACCGGGGCGCCCGGTTCTCCGAGATGGACCTGGACGCCGTGCTGGCCCGCCGCCCGGAGGTGGCGCTGGTGGACGAGCTGGCCCACACCAACGTGCCCGGCTGCCGCAACGAGAAGCGCTGGCAGGACGTCGAGGAACTGCTCGCGGCCGGGATCGACGTGATCTCCACCGTGAACGTCCAGCACCTGGAGTCGCTCGGTGACGCCGTCGAGGGCATCACCGGGGTGCGTCAGCGCGAGACCGTCCCGGACGAGGTGGTCCGCCGGGCGGACCAGATCGAGCTGGTGGACATGTCCCCGCAGGCGCTGCGGCGGCGGCTGGCGCACGGCAACGTGTACATGCCGGAGAAGATCGACGCCGCGCTCGCCAACTACTTCCGGCCGGGCAACCTGACGGCGCTGCGCGAGCTGGCGCTGCTGTGGACCGCGGACCGGGTCGACGAGTACCTGCAGAAGTACCGCGCCGAGCAGGGGATCGTCGGCACCTGGCAGGCCCGGGAGCGGATCGTGGTCGGCCTGACCGGCGGTCCCGAGGGGGCGACGCTGATCCGCCGGGCCGCCCGGATCGCGGCCAGGGTCTCCGGCGGCGAACTGCTGGCCGTGCACATCTCCCGCTCCGACGGGCTGGCCGGCACCGGCTCCCCGCAGACGCTGATCGAGCAGCGCGCGCTGGTGGAGAGCCTCGGCGGCTCCTTCCACAACGTGCTCGGCGACGACCCGGCCGCGGGGCTGCTGGACTTCGCCCGGGGGGTGAACGCCACCCAGATCGTGCTGGGCACCAGCCGCCGCCCCGGCTGGCAGTATCTGTACGGGCCCGGCGTCGGCACCCTGGTCACCCAGAAGGCCGGGGACATCGACGTCCACATGGTCACCCACGAGCACGCCGGGCACGGGCGGCGCAACAAGATACCCGTGCGACGGATCACCGACCTGGGCCGGACCAGGACCATCGCCGGCTGGCTGGTCGGGCTGGTCGGCCCGCCGGTGCTGGCGCTGGTCCTGACCACCATCGGCGGGCTGGGCCTGTCCACCGACATGCTTCTGTTCCTGTCGCTGACGGTGTGCGCGGCACTGGTCGGCGGGCTGCTGCCGTCCATCGGCTCGGCGCTGGTCGGCTCCTCGGTGCTGAACTTCTACTTCACCCCGCCGCTGCACACCTTCTCCATCAACGAGCCGCAGAACATCATGGCGGTGGCGATATTCACCATCGTCGGCTGCTCGGTCGCCTCCGTGGTGGACCTGGCGGCCCGGCGCACCCATCAGGCGGCCCGTGCCCAGGCCGAGGCGCAGACGCTCAGCGCGCTGGCCGGCACGGTGCTGCGCGGGGCCCCCAACGGGGACGGCGTGCTGACCGCGCTGATGGAGCAGGTCCGGGAGACCTTCGGACAGGAGAGCGCCGCGCTGCTGGAGCGCCCCGAGCCGACCGGCGGCTGGGTGCCGGTCGCCACCGCCGGGCCGCGCCCGCCCGGGCGCCCCGAGGAGGCCGACGTGGACGTCCCGGTCGGGGAGAGCCTGGCCCTGGTGCTGCGCGGCCGGGTGCTGCCCGGCACGGACCGCCGCCTGCTGGGGGCGTTCGCCGCCCAGGCCGCCGTGGTGCTGGAGCGCCGCCGACTGGCCAGGGAGGCCGCCGCGGCCCGCCGAGAGGCCGAGGGCAACCGGATCCGCACCGCCCTGCTGGCCGCCGTCTCGCACGACCTGCGCACCCCGCTGGCGGGCATCAAGGCCTCGGTGACCTCGCTGCGGTCGGCCGACGTGCAGTGGGACCCGGAGGACGAGGCGGAACTGCTGGCCGGCATCGAGGCCGGGGCCGACCGCCTCGACCACCTGATCAACAACCTGCTGGACATGAGCCGGCTCCAGACCGGCACCGTCACCCCGCTGATCCAGGAGACCGACCTGGACGAGGTGGTGCCCTACGCCCTCGGCGGCGTCCCGCCGGAGTCGGTGCGGCTGGAGGTGCCGGAGACGCTGCCGATGATCCGCGCCGACGGCGGACTGCTGGAGCGCTCGCTGGCCAACCTGGTCGAGAACGCCGTCAAGTACAGCCCGGAGGGCGTCCGGGTGCTGGTCAAGGCCGACGCCCTCCAGCCGCCGGGCCGGCCGGGCCGGGTCGAGCTGCGGATCGTGGACCGCGGACCGGGCGTCCCGGAGGACGCCAAGGAGCGGATCTTCGCTCCCTTCCAGCGCTACGGGGACGCGCCGCGCGGCGCCGGGGTCGGACTCGGCCTCGCGGTGGCGCGCGGGTTCGTCGAGGCCATGGACGGTACCGTCACCGCCGAGGACACCCCCGGCGGCGGCCTCACCATGGTCGTCAGCCTGCCCGCCGTGGAACGGCCGCCGGAGCGGCCCGGCCCGGACGCGCCGGGCGGCGAGGGCCACGACCCGCTCTCCGAACTGATCACCTGAGACCCGGCGGAACCACGCCGTACGCACAGCCGAGACAACAGTCCGTAAGATCCGACAGCCCGAAAGGCGGAGTCCGTAAATGACCCGGGTCCTCGTCGTGGACGACGAACCGCAGATCGTCCGCGCACTGGTGATCAACCTCAAGGCCCGCAAGTACGAGGTCGACGCGGCCCATGACGGGGCGAGCGCGCTGGAACTGGCCGCCGCCCGCCATCCCGACGTCGTCGTCCTCGACCTGGGCCTGCCCGACATGGACGGCGTCGAGGTGATCCGCGGCCTGCGCGGCTGGACCCGGGTGCCGATCATCGTGCTGTCGGCCCGGCACGCCTCCGACGAGAAGGTCGAGGCCCTGGACGCCGGCGCCGACGACTACGTGACCAAGCCCTTCGGGATGGACGAACTGCTCGCCCGGATGCGGGCCGCCGTACGCCGGGCCGAGCCGGTCGCCGGGGAGGACGACTCGCTGGTCGTCACCGAGAGCTTCACCGTCGACCTCGCCGCCAAGAAGGTCAACCGGGACGGCACCGACGTACGCCTCACGCCTACCGAATGGCACCTGCTGGAGGTCCTGGTCCGCAACGCCGGCCGACTGGTCAGCCAGACCCAGCTGCTCCAGGAGGTGTGGGGCCCGGCCTACCGCACCGAGACCAACTACCTGCGGGTCTACCTCGCCCAGCTGCGCCGCAAGCTGGAACGCGACCCTTCGCACCCGCGCCACTTCATCACCGAACCCGGCATGGGCTACCGCTTCGAGAGCTGACCGGCGGCTCCCCGGCGGCCTCCCGGCGGGGGCGACGCCTGCCGCCGGGGGCACCGAAACCGGTACCCTGCCGACATGAGTGGTGACAACAGCAGTGGCCAGCCGCCGGGGCGATTCCGCCGCATGTTCAGTCGGCTGACCACCTCGGCCGAGGAACTGGACGCCGAGGACCTGCGCCAGGAGATCGCCGCGGAGTCCGGCTGCACGCCGATCGCCGGCTGCGCCGACCGGCAGCTGGTCACCGTCGCGGGCACGCTGCGCACGGTGACGCTCCGCCCGAGGGCCGGGGTGCCGGCCCTGGAGGCCGAGCTCTTCGACGGCACCGAGGCGCTGGAGGTCGTCTGGCTGGGCCGCCGCTCGATCGCAGGCATAGAACCGGGCCGTAGGCTCGTCGCCAGCGGCCGGATCAGTTACGCACGCGGGCGCCGCGTGCTGTTCAACCCCCGCTACGAACTGCGTCCGGTCGGACACGGGAGCGAATGAGCGTGAGCAACCACCCCGGCGGAGACGCCGCCGCCCGGATCGACCTGGACGCCGCCGACGTGGCGGCCTGGCAGGACACCGCCGCCGCCGAGGCCGTGGACGGACTGGCCCGGTCGATCGAAGGCACCGCGCCGGCCGCCGAGCGGCCCCTCGACCCGGAGGCCGCCGAGGCCGCCCGGAAGGCCGCCTCCAAGGAGGCCGCCGACACCATCCTGCAGGCCTTCGGCGGCGTGCGCGGCATGATCGACATGACGCTGCCCGGCCTCGTCTTCATCGTCACCTACAACCTCACCCACCAGGTCAGCGCCGCCGCCTGGGCCGCGCTCGGGCTCAGCGCCCTGTTCGTGGTGGCGCGGCTCGCCCGGCGGGAGACCATCCAGCACGCCTTCAGCGGCGTGTTCGGCGTCGCCCTCGGCGCCTGGATCGCGATGAAGAGCGGCAAGGCCGAGGACTTCTACCTGCCCGGCCTGCTCTGGAGCGTCGGCTACTGCACCGCCCTCGCGGTCTCCGCCGTGGTGCGCTGGCCGATGATCGGGGTGATGCTCGGCCCGATCACCGGTGAGATGTTCACCTGGCGCAAGGAGAACCCGGGCCGGCTCGCCGCCTACACCAAGGCGACCTGGGCCTGGGTGGTGATCATGGGCCTCAAGCCGGTGATCCTCTTCCCGCTGTACTTCACCCACAACGTCAATCTGCTCGGCTGGTTGAAGGTCGCCCTCGGCATCCCGCCGCTGCTGCTGGCGATGTACGTCACCTGGCAGATCCTGCTCAAGGCGCCGCCGCCGATCAAGGCGCCGGTCGACGAAGAGGAGGAGGAGTCGGCGAAGTAGCCGCTCCGCTCCGGTGCGGTGCATCGCTCCGCTCCGCTCCGCACCGCACGCGCACTGCACGGCCGAGGGCCCGCACCCCCCGACGGGGGTGCGGGCCCTCGGCCGTACTCGCGTTCGCTGCGCGCAGTTCGCTGCGCGCCGTTCGCCGTGCGCTGCCCGGCCGTGCGCTGCCTACTGGGCGCCGGAGGTCGCCGACAGCAGCTGCTCCAGCTCCTCCTCGCGCTCCTGCGCGGCCACGAAGAGCAGCTCGTCGCCGCCCTCCAGGGTGTCGTCCTTGGCCGGCACCAGCACCCGGCCCTCGCGGATGATGCTCACCAGCGCGGTGTCCGGCGGCCAGGTGACGTCGCCCACCCGGGTGCCGACCAGCTCGGCCTCCCCGGCCAGGGTCAGCTCGACCAGGTTGGCGTTGCCCTGGCTGAACCGCATCAGGCGGACCAGGTCGCCGACGCTGACCGCCTCCTCGACGAGCGCGGACATCAGGCGCGGGGTGGAGACGGCCACGTCCACGCCCCAGGACTCGTTGAAGAGCCACTCGTTCTTCGGGTTGTTCACCCGGGCGACCACCCGCGGCACCGCGTACTCGGTCTTGGCGAGCAGCGAGACGACCAGGTTGACCTTGTCGTCACCGGTCGCGGCGATCACCACGTGGCAGCGCTGCAGCGCCGCCTCGTCCAGCGAGGTGATCTCGCAGGCGTCGGCCAGCAGCCACTCCGCCATGGGCACCCGCTCCACCGAGATGGCGTTCGGGTTCTTGTCGATCAGAAGGACCTCGTGACCGTTCTCCAGCAGCTCGCCCGCGATCGAGCGACCCACGGCACCGGCCCCGGCAATGGCGACCCGCATCAGTGACCCTCCTCCTTCGGCCCCTGCGCGAACGCGGCCTCGACCGCCGTCAGGTCGGCCCGGCGCAGCATCACGTGCACCAGGTCGCCCTCCTGCACCACCATCTGCGGCGAGGGGAGCATCCCCTCGCCGAGCCGGGTGACGAACGACACCCGGGCGCCGGACGCCTCCTCCAGGCGGCCGATCCGCTGGCCCACCCAGTCCGGGTGGTACGCGACCTCGGCCAGCTGCACGCTTCCGCTCGGGTCCTGCCACAGCGGCTCGGCGCCGCTCGGCAGCAGTCGGCGCAGCATCTGGTCGGCGGTCCAGCGGACCGTCGCCACGGTCGGGATGCCCAGGCGCTGGTACACCTCGGCGCGGCGGGGGTCGTAGATCCGGGCCGCGACGTTCTCGACGCCGAAGGTCTCCCGGGCGACCCGGGCGGCGATGATGTTGGAGTTGTCACCGCTGGAGACGGCGGCGAAGGCGCCGGCCTCCTCGATGCCCGCCTCGCGCAGGGTGTCCTGGTCGAAACCGACCCCGGTCACCCGGCGCCCGTTGAACCCGGCGCCCAGCCGGCGGAACGCGGTCGGGTCCTGGTCGACCACGGCCACCGAGTGGCCCTGTTTCTCCAGCGTTCTCGCGAGGGCCGAGCCCACGCGGCCGCAGCCCATGATGACGATGTGCACCGGCGCTACCTCACCCGTCCCGAAGGGTTCTTGACCTGCGCAAACACCGTTCATCTCCCTTTCCCGCCCGGGCGTTCCGGGGCGAGGGTTCTCGTGGGGCGTCGGCCGGACTCCGCTCGACAACCAGAGTGTTGCCCACCGACTCGTATCCGACACGCTAGCCGGTCCACCGAACACAGTCGCGACGAAGGGGGGGATAAACGGCGCAAGCCCCGCCGGGAAACCCCTACGATTCCTTAACGTGCCTATGCCGACTGACCTTCCGAAACGCCTTCTGATCGGGCGCGCCCTGCGCAGTGACAAGCTCGGGGAGACACTCCTCCCCAAGCGGATCGCGCTGCCCGTCTTCGCCTCGGACGCGCTCTCCTCGGTCGCGTACGCCCCTGAGGAGATCCTGCTCACGCTCTCCATCGCGGGCGTCTCGGCGATCCACTTCTCCTGGCAGATCGGCGTCGTGGTCGCGGTCGTGATGCTCGCCGTCGTCGCCTCCTACCGGCAGAACGTGCACGCCTACCCCAGCGGGGGCGGCGACTACGAGGTGGCGACCGTCAACCACGGCCCGGCGGCCGGACTGGTCGTCGCCGCGGCCCTGATGGTCGACTACGTGCTCACCGTCGCCGTGTCCACCACCTCCGGCGTGGCCAACGTGGTCTCCGCCGTCCCGGCGCTACGCGGCCACGAGATGATCGTCTCGGTGGTCGTGGTCGTGCTGCTGATGGGCATGAACCTCCGAGGGGTGCGCGAATCCGGTTCCGCCTTCGCGGTGCCCACCTACGCCTTCATGGCCGGCGTGATCGGCATGGTCGGCTACGGGGTCTTCCGGCACTTCGTGCTCGGCCAGTCCATGCCCGCCGAGAGCTCCGGCTTCCACCTCGCCGCCGTCCCCGGCAACGACTCGCTCTCCGGCTTCGCGCTGGTCTTCCTGCTGCTCAAGTCCTTCTCCTCCGGCTGCGCCGCGCTCACCGGCGTCGAGGCGATCTCCAACGGCGTGCCGGCCTTCCGCAAGCCGAAGAGCAAGAACGCGGCGACCACGCTGCTGCTGATGGCGAGCATCGCCGTGGTGATGTTCATGGGCATCATCTGGCTGGCCCGGCTCACCGGCGTGCAGATGGCCGAGAACCCGGCCGAACAGCTGGTCGGCTCCGGCCCCGGCTACCACCAGAAGACCGCGCTGGCGCAGATCAGCGAGGCCGTCTTCAACAACTTCACGCCCGGCTTCTACTTCGTCGCCGCCGTCACCGGCCTGATCCTGGTGCTGGCCGCCAACACCGCCTTCAACGGCTTCCCGGTGCTCGGCTCGATCCTCGCCCAGGACCGCTACCTGCCCCGCCAGCTGCACACCCGCGGCGACCGGCTGGCCTTCTCCAACGGCATCATCCTGCTGGCGATCGCCGCCATCCTGCTGATCATCGCCTTCGACGCGGACCCGACCCGGCTGATCCAGCTCTACATCGTCGGCGTCTTCGTCTCCTTCAACATGAGCCAGTCCGGCATGATCCGGCACTGGACCCGGCTGCTGCGCACCGAGACCGATCCGGCGAAGCGGCGCCACATGCAGCGCAGCCGGGCGATCAACGGCTTCGGCCTGGTGATGACGATGGCCGTGCTGATCGTCGTCCTGGTCACCAAGATCGGCCACGCCTGGATCGCGATCGCGGCGATGGCCGTGCTGTTCGTGATGATGAAGGGCATCCGGCGCCACTACGACCGGGTCTCCGCGGAGCTCATCGCGGCCGAGGAGCCGGACGACGTGGTGCTGCCCACCCGGGTGCACGCCATCGTGCTGGTCTCCAAGCTGCACAAGCCCGCGCTGCGCGCCCTCGCGTACGCCCGGCTGGCCCACGCCCACACCCTGGAGGCCGTCACCGTCAACGTCGACCCGGCGGACACGGCGGCGCTGCGGCGGGAGTGGGACGAGCGCGGCATCGAGGTGCCGCTCAAGGTGCTGGACTCGCCGTACCGCGAGATCACCGGGCCGGTCCTGGACTACGTGAAGAACCTGCGGCGCAGCAGCCCGCGGGACGTGGTCGCGGTCTACATCCCGGAGTACGTGGTCGGCCACTGGTACGAGCACCTGCTGCACAACCAGAGCGCGCTGCGGCTCAAGGGGCGGCTGCTGTTCAAGCCCGGGGTGATGGTCACCTCGGTGCCGTGGCAGCTGGAGTCCTCGGAGCGGCGCAGGCCGCAGAAGGCCTGGTCGGCACCCGGATCCGTCCGCCGTGGCGAGCCGAGGGCGCCGAAGGCCGTAAAGTCGAAGGATTCCGCCCGTGCCGGTGCCAACGCCGGTGCCACCTCCGACCGCAGCAAGGACTCCTCCCAGTGACGCGCAACACTCCGCCCCGCTCCTCGGGCTCCTCCGGCGCCTCCGGCAAGGGCAAGGGCGCCCGTCGGGGCGGCTCCCAGCCCGGACAGGTGTCCCGGCCGCGCTGGGGTAAGCCGCGCCGGCCGGAGGCCACCGACCGTGACGGGCTGACCGTGAGCACGGCGCCGGTCGTGCCGGGGGAGGCCCCCACGGAGAAGCCCCCGCGGGCCGAGAAGCCGGCCCGGGGGGAGAAGCTCGCCCGCGCCGAGAAGGCCGTCCGGGACGGGAAGGGTGCGGCCGGGGCCGCTCCGAAGGCGCCGCGCAAGCAGGCGGTGCGGCCGCCGAAGGCGCTGCGCGGTGCGGCCGCGCGGCCGCCGCGGGCGTCGAGGCCGGAGACGCCGTCCGGGGACCCGCTGGTCGGCGAGCGCTACGAGGTCGAGGTCGGCCCGGTCGCGCACGGCGGCGGGCACTGCGTGGCCCGGCACGAGGGCCGGGTGCTGTTCGTCCGGCACGCGCTGCCCGGCGAGAAGGTGGTCGCCCAGGTGACCGAGGGGACCTCCACCTCGCGCTTCCTGCGCGCGGACGCCGTGGAGGTGCTGGAGCCCGCCAAGGACCGGATCGAGGCGCCGTGCCCGTTCGCCGGGCCGGGCAAGTGCGGCGGCTGCGACTGGCAGCACGTCACCCCGGGCGGGCAGCGCAAGCTCAAGGCCGCGGTGCTGACCGAGCAGCTGGCGAAGCTGGCCGGGCTGACCCCGGCCGAGGCCGGCTGGGACGGCAGCGTCGAGCCGGTCGGCGCCAAGCTGCCGGCCGGACAGGTGCCGGCCTGGCGCACCCGGGTGCAGTACACGGTGGACGAGGAGAGCGGCAAGGTCGGGCTGCGCAAGCACCGCTCGCACGGCGTGCAGGTGATCGACCGCTGCCTGATCGCCGCCGAGGGCGTCACCGAGCTGGGCATCGAGTCCCGCGACTGGCCGGGCGTGGCGAGCGTCGAGGTGTTCGCCGCGACCGGCTCCTCGGACCGCCAGGTGGTGCTGACCCCGCGCGACGGCGCCCAGCTGCCGCTGGTCGAGCTGGACAAGCCGGTGTCGATCGCCCGGGTCGACGACCAGGGCGACGTGCACAAGGTGCACGGGCGCGGCTTCGTCCGGGAGCGGGCGGCCGGGCGCACCTGGCGGGTCAGCAACGGCGGCTTCTGGCAGATCCACCCGGAGGCGCCGGACACCCTGGTCGACGCGGTGCTGGAGGGTCTGGACCCGCAGTGGGGCGAGAACGCGCTCGACCTGTACTGCGGCGTCGGCCTGTTCGCCGGCGCGCTGGCCGACCGGGTCGGCGAGGACGGCGCGGTGCTCGGCATCGAGTCGGCCAAGCAGGCCGTCGTCGACGCCCGGCACAACCTGGCCGCGCTGGACAACGTGCGGATCGAGTGCGACCGGGTCGAGGCGCTGCTGCCGCGCACCGGCATCACCGCCACCGACCTGATCGTGCTGGACCCGCCGCGGGCCGGTGCCGGACGCGAGACCGTCGCGCACCTGGTCGGCCTGGAGGCCCGCCGGATCGCGTATGTGGCCTGCGACCCGGCGGCGCTCGCCCGGGACCTCAAGTTCTTCCACGAGGGCGGCTACCGGCCGGTCTCGCTGCGGGCCTTCGACCTGTTCCCGATGACCCACCACTTCGAGTGCGTGGCCATCCTGGAGCCGGTCGCGGTCTGACCCCGCCGGTCGTCGAACGCCTGGAACGGCGGAGGAGGCGGCACCCCCTACGTCACGGGGTGCCGCCTCCTCGGCGTTGTGCGGGGCGCGCGCTACTCGTTGCGCTCCTCTTCGTCGGCGCTGTGCGGAAGGTCGATGCCGTGCTGGGCGGCGAGCCGTAGGAGCGAGGCGACCCGGCCCTCGTACGCCTGGACGCCGTCGGCGTCCCCTTCGGCCCGGGCCGCCGCGAGGTCCTGCCGGGCCTGGGCGAGCTGCTCGCGCAGCTCCTGGTCGAACATGGCTGTCATTGCCGGCCTCCACAAAACCGGTCGGTGCCGCTCGGGGAACGCTCAGGAGAGTTCAGAGTCCCGGATGGTGCAGGACTCTTCAAGTCAGGCCCGGTCGTGCCGGGGCCGTGCCGGGGGCGGGGCCGGGCGGCGGTGGGCACGGAGGGGGCCGGGTGGCGGAGGCCGTGGCGGGGTAGGGAGCGGGTGGGTGAGCGGCTCGGCGGGTGTCCGCCGGGCGTCCGCCGGGCGGTTCGGTCGGCAGTTCGGTTGGCGGTTCGGTGACGGAGGGGTTGCGTGGGGGCGTGCGGCAGGTGTGCGGGCGGTGTGCGTGCGCCCTTGTAGTGCTAGCACTTCGGCGCTAGCTTGAACGGCATGGGCAAGAAGCAGCTGAACGTCCGAGTGGACGCCACGACCGCCGAAATGGCCCGGGAACGGGCGGAGCAGCAGGGGATCAGCATGAACCAGTACATCGAACGCCTGGTCCAGCAGGACATGGGCGAATCGGGCCGGGCCTTCATCGACGCCGCCGCACAGTTCATGAAGGAGTACGAGACGGCGTTCCTCGCCGAGTTCGGGGATTCGGGCGAGCTCCAGGACGTGCGCCGTTGAAACTGGAGGTCGACCTCTCGTGGCTGCTCATGACCGCCGAGCAGTACACGCCCGGTGACCCGCAGGTCACCGACTACGGCTCGCTGCTCGCGGCCGTCACCCGGCACCAGGCCGAGATCTTCGACATCTCCGTCTACCCCGAACCCCAGGACCGCGCGGCCGCGCTGATGCACCAGCTGATCCGGGTGCCCGCCCTGGAGAAGACCAACGAGCTCTTCGCGACCGCCGTCGCCTACGCCTACCTCGTCGCCAGCGGCTGCACCGTCGCCACCACCGCCCGCGAGGTGCGCAGCCTCTCCCGGGCCATCCGGGAAGGGCGGCTGGGGGTGTCCGGGGTCGCCGAACGGCTGGCGGCCTGGGTGGTCGACGAGGCCGAGGGGGAGGGCGTCACGGGGGCGGAGGACGAGGACGAGGACGACGACTGAGTCGCGTCCCCGTCCGTCCGGTGCCCTTGTCCGTGCTGGTGTCGGCGCCGGTGCTGGTGGTAGCGCCGGTGGTGGCGCCGGCGCTGGTGCCGCGCGGGTCTAGGCCCGGGAGTCCGCGGTGGCGGGCTCCGCGATGAGGGCCGTCGCGAACGGGCGGAAGCCGGCCCGGCGGTAGATCCGGGCGACGTCTTCGTCGGCGGCGGACAGGAACACCGTCCGCACGCCGTTGGCGCGGGCGTGCGCCACCAGGGCCGCGGTGACCGCCAGGGCCAGCCCGCGGCGCCGGGCGGAGGGCAGCGTCCCGACCCCGACCACCTCGGTGACCGGGCCCACCGGGTTGTGCTGGCCCGCGCAGAGCACGTCGTCGCCCTCCAGCGCGGCCGCCAGCACGCTGACCCCGTCGGTGATCCGCTGCGCGATCCGCGCCACCCCGCCCTCGGACGTCAACGTGGCCGCGCTCACGGCCAGTTCGGCCGCGCCCGCGCTGCCGGTGGCGGTGCCCGGGGCGCCGAAGGCCACGTGCGGGACGGCCACCGCGTCGGCCAGCTCGGGGGCGTCCGCGGCCAGCACCCGTACCTCCACCCGCTCCGGGAGCGCCGGTGCCGGGGTCGTCCCGTCCTGCGGGCCGAGCACCAGCAGCGGGTGCTCGTGCACCGCCAGGCCGGCCGCCTCCACGGCCGCGCGCAGCTCGGGGTTCTGCTCGGCGACCCACTCGAAGGCCTCCGGCAGACCCAGCTCCCGCTGCCGCTCCAGCACCCGGCGCACGTCGTCGGCGGTGGCGGCCGGGCCGCCGTGGCCGGGGGTGGGGCGGGCGTAGTAGTGCCAGCCGGTCTCGCCGCGGCGGACGAACAGGGTCAGCGGGCCGAAGTCCTCCGCGGTGGCGGCACTGCGGGGCACGGCGTCGTAGTAACGCTCGATCCCGTCGAGCAGGGCCCGGTCGAGCGGGGCGGGGGCCGGAGCATGATCAGCAGAAGTCACGGCGGCATCCAAGCAGGGGCCGTGGTGGCGCGCCACCGGTTTGTGCGGCGGACCGGCGTTCGATTGTTGCCGAACGCTTACCCGCTCGCGGCGATCTTGTGCGTGTACGCCGGGCAAGCTGATGCCTTCACAGCTCTGCCGAGGGGGACGGCGGACATCCGCACTCGGCGAGGCAAGGGGGAAGTCAGGCCCATGAGGCTCTGCTTTCTGGTGGAGGAGCACTACCGGCGGGACGGCATGCCGCTGGACGTCGCGCGTCAACTCACCTCCTGGGGACACCGGGTGGACGTGCTGCGCCCCGGCGACTCGCTGCTCGCGATCTCCGAGGCGGTCCGGGCCGGCAGCCACGACGCCTGGGTGCTCAAGACCGTCTCCGGCGGACCCGGGCTCACCCTGCTGGAGGCGGCCGCAGCGGTCGGCCTCACCACCGTCAACGACGTCCGCTCGATCCGCGGCGTCCGGGACAAGGCGCTCGCCTCGGTGATCGCCCGCACCCGCGGCCTGCCCACCCCGGTCACCTACGCCGCCGCCCGCTGGGAACGGCTCGCCGAGATACCCGCCGCCGAGTACCCGCTGGTCGTCAAACCCGCGGACGGCAGCTCCGGGCGGGGCGTACGACTGGTGGCCGGATCCGACGACCTGATCGGCCTCGGCCCCGAACTCGCCGGGGAGGGACTGCTGATCGCGCAGCCGTACGTGCCCAACAGCGGCACGGACCTCAAGGTGTACTGCGTCGACGGCGAGCTCTTCGCGACCGAACGGGAATCGCCGCTGCACCCGGGGCAGGGCGTGCGCGAGCGGCCGGTGCCGCTGCCGGCCAGCGTCGCACGGATCGCCGCGCAGGTCGGCGAGGTGTTCGGGCTCGACCTGTACGGCGTCGACGTGCTGCTCGGGCCGGACGGGCCGGTAGTGGTGGACGTCAACGACTTCCCGAGCTTCCGGCAGGTGCCCGACGCGGTGGAACGGGTCGCCCGGGCGGTGCTGCGGCTCGCGCGCGGCGGTACGGCGGTGTCGGTACCCGCGCTGGTTCCGGTCGGCGGCGAGGAGTACGGCCGGATCGGCCTGGTGGACGGTGGGCTGCGGTGAGGGTCGCACTGATCACGGGCAACCCGGGGCACCCGCTGCTCGCGGCGGCGGCCGGGGTGCTGGAGCGGCGCGGCTGCCGGGTGGAGGCCGTCCCGCTCGACGGCTCTGCCCCGCAGGGGCCGCTCGCCGACGTCTACCTGCTCAAGGCGCGTACGCCCCAAGCACTGGCGCTGGCAGCGGAGTTGGAGCGACGCGGAGCCGCAGTGGTCAACTCGGCGGCGGCGACCGGGCTTTGTCAGGACCGGGTGCGGATGGCCTCGCTCGCCCGGGGCGCCGGACTGCCGTTCGCGGCGACGGTCACGGCCGGCGCGCTGGGCGAACTCACCGACCAGGACTACCCGTTCGTGGTGAAGAGCCGGCACAGCCGACGCCACGACCTGGTCGCGCTGGTCGACGGCGCGGCCCGGCTGCGGGAACTCGCCGAACGCCGGCCGCAGGAGGAGGTCGTCACCCAGCCGTACCTCCGGGGCAGCGGCTGGGACCAGAAGCTCTGGGTGATCGACGGGCAGGTCTTCGCGGCTCGGCGGCGGTCCGAACTCTCCGTCGGCGACGACGGGGTGGGGGCGGCGGAGGAGTGGGAGCCGTCCGACCGGCGGGCCGCGCTCGCCCTGCGGGTGGGCGAGGTGTTCGGGCTGGAGGTGTACGGGGTCGACCTGCTGGACGGGGCCGACGAGCCGGTGATCGTCGACGTCAACGCCTTCCCCGGGGCGCGCGGGCGGCCCGGAGCGCCGGAGGCACTCGCGGGGCTCGCCCTGCGGGTGGCGGCGGAGCGCGGGCGGGGGCGGGCTTCGGTCCGTTCGGTTTAGGCGGGGCGGGGCGGGGCGGGGGCGGGGGCCGGGGCCGGGGCCGGGCCGCGGTGCGGGTGGGCGGGGGCCGGGCTGCGGTGCGGGTGGGCCGGTGTCGCTCAGGCGGGCGGCCGACCACCGGCCGGGGTGGTTAGGCTGGCTGGCGCCCCCGACCGGCCGGGGCCGAACGGCGAGAGAAGACGGAACGTTGCTGCAGGACATCGAGCCCTACCTGGCCTGCCCCCACTGCGCGCAGGACCTCACCCGGCACGAGCGCAGCCTGCGCTGCCCCGCCGGGCACAGCTTCGACCTCGCCAAGCAGGGCTACGTCAGCCTGCTCGCCGGTGACGCCCACACCGGCACCGGCGACACCGCCGACATGGTCGCCGCCCGCGCCGACTTCCTCGCCGCCGGGCACTACCGGCCGATCGCCGACGCCCTGGCCACGGCCGCCGCCGCAGCTGTGGGTGATACGGCCGACGGCGGACCGGACGGCTCGGCGGGCCTCGTCGCCGACCTCGGCGCCGGCACCGGCCACTACCTCGCCCACGTCCTGGACACCCTGCCCGGCCGGGTCGGCGCCGCCCTCGACATCTCCAAGTACGCGCTGCGCCGCGCCGCCAAGGCCCACCCCCGGATCGGCGCGGTGGTCTGCGACGCCTGGCGCCCGCTGCCGCTGCGCGACGCCTCCGCCGACCTGCTCCTCAACGTCTTCGCCCCGCGCAACGGACCCGAGATCCGCCGCGTGCTGCGCCCCGGCGGCACCCTGCTGCTGGTCTCGCCCACCGCCCGCCACCTGCGCGAACTCGTCGCCACTCTCGGCCTGCTGTCGGTCGACGAGGAGAAGCAGCGCCGGATCGACGAGAAGCTCGGCCCCTACCTCACGCCCGCCGGCCGGCAGCCGGTCGAGTTCACCCTGCGGCTCTCCGCCCAGGACGTGCGGACCGTCGTCGGCATGGGGCCGAGCGCCTGGCACACCGACCCCGACCGGCTCGCCGCCGCCCTGGACGGGCTGCCCGAGCCGGTCGAGGTGACCGCCTCGGTGACGGTGGCCGCGTACCGGCGGCCGTAGCCGCGGACCGCCGTGGGTCAGCGGCGCGAGACGGGCCCGCCACGTAGGGATGAATCTGGCGAGCAGGGACGTTTCGCCCCGCCGGGCTACGGCTAACGTCCGACGGGTGAACCGCGACGCCACCGCGCCCGCCGGGCCGGCCCCACTGCGCCCGGGCGCCCCGGGCCCCGACCGGCCGCCAGTGCCACGCCCCACCGTCGAGGAGCTGCGGCTCACCGCCTTCAAGTCCTACCGGCGGGCCGTCCTGCCGCTCGCGCCGCTCACCGTGCTGCACGGGCCGGCCGGGGTCGGCAAGTCCAACGCCCTCGACGCGCTCGCCGTGCTGTCCCGGCTCGCCCTCGGCGAGGAGATCCCCGACTCCCTGGACGGGCTGCCCGACCGCACCGGCCCGCTCGCCACGCCCGTACGCGGCGGCCTCGGCGGATGCGTGCCGCACGGGCGGGACGCCGTCATCCTCGGCTGCACCGTCCGCTCGCCGCGCGGCCGGATCCGGCTCGACCTGGTGATCCGCACCGACGGCGCGGTCCGGATCGCCCGCGAGTCGCTCACCCTCGACGGCCGGACCCTGGTCGACACCGGCGAACAGGACGTCCGCAACGGGCGCGTCAACGTCTGCTGGCACAACGACACCCGGCAGGGGGACATCCGGGCACCGTTCCCCAGCAACACCATGATCACCGCCCAGCTGCCGCTCCGGGTGGCCGGCTCTTCCACCGGCGAACGGCTCGTCCTCGCCGCCGCCGAGGACCTGCTCACCGCACTGCGCGAGGTCTTCCCGCTGCACCCCGTCCCGGCCCTGATGCGCGGCTGGGCCAAAGCCGACCCGCAAGCCCGGCTGCGCGGCAACGCCGCCAACATCTCGGCCCTGATCAACCGGCTCGCCCACGAGTGCCCGCGCCGGTACGGGCAACTGCTGCGGGCCGTCCAGGAGGCCGCGCCCCACCCGCTGCTCGGCCTCACCCTCGCCGAGCGCGAGAGCCGGACGGGGCGCCGGGTACTGGCCGTCTTCGACGAGGGCGTGCTCGGGCGCACCGGCGCCGACCAGGCCTCCGACGGGATGCTGCGCCACCTCGCCTTCGCGGCGGTGCTGCTGACCGGGGCGGGGGTGCTCGACCTCGACGTGGCCGCCGAGGTGCCGTGGGCGCACCGGCAGCTCACCGTGCTCGCCGAGGACCTCGGGGCCGGGCTCGCCACCGAGCAGACCGCCTCGCTGCTGCGGCTCGCGCGGGACATGGCGGGGCGCAACCAGCTGCGGGTGGTGGCCGCGCTCCAGGAGCCGGCGGCGGCGCGGGAGGCGTTCGGGGCGGGCGAGGAGCGGACGGGGGCGGTGGCGCTGGTGGAGTGCCGGCGGGATCCGGCGACGGGGTCGACGGTGCTGCGGCCGGAGACGGCCCGGGTGCCGGTGCAGTACGGACGCGGGGAGGAGGGTCCGGCGGACACGGGGGGCGGGGGAGGCTCCGCTGTGGCCGGGGGAGCGGATGCGGTAGACCTGGGGGCGTGAACGAGCGAGTGACGAGGTCGGGGGAGTGGGCGGCGGACCGGTCGGCAGGGGCAGCCGGGTCGGCCGGGTCGGCCGGACTGTCCGGGTCGGCCGGGATGTCGGGGGAGCCGACGTTGGAGGGGCTGCGGCAGCGGCTGGTGGACTTCGCGGCGGCCCGGCGGTGGGAGCCGTACCACACGCCGAAGAACCTGGCGGCGGCGCTGAGCGTGGAGGCCGGGGAACTGCTGGAGATCTTCCAGTGGCTCACCCCGGAGCAGGCCGCCGCGGTGATGACGGATCCGGAACGGGCCCACCGGGTGCGCGACGAGGTCGCGGACGTGCTGGCGTACCTGGTGCAGTTCTGCACGGCGGTCGGGGTGGACCCGCTCGAGGCGCTCGCGGCCAAGATCGAGCGCAACGAGCACCGCTTCCCGGTGCCGGGCGAAGGGGCCGACGTCAATCCGGGCAAGGGCTGATCACCCTTGTGAGGGACGGAAGTTATCCACAACCCCCGGGTTTTCCACAGCTTTCGAAAGGGTGGATGCGTCCCACCCCACCCTCCCCGCACGCTCTCACCGTGACCACCCCACCGCCCCGGCGGCGGTGCTGGTCGACGGCGACGACGAGCGGAAGGAGCGGGGGCCATGGAGGCACTGCGACTGATCAAGACGGCCCGGCACGCCCTGGCCGAGGCCAGGCACGTACCGGACGTGCTGGCCGAGGCGCGGCAGGCGGCGCTGCTCACCGAGGTGGTGGGCGCCCGGCTTGCGGAGTCGGAGGGCGACGAGCTGACGGGCCTCGGCCAGCAGCTCGCCGAGGCGGGCGCCCACGCGGCGGTCTGCCTGGAGCGGTCCGTCGCCACGAACGCCCTGGTGAGCGGCGGCAGGGCCGGTCGGCTCACCGAACTCGGCGACACGGCGGCGACGTTGGGGGCGCTGGAGGAACTCCTGCGGGAGGTCGGGGAGACGCTCGTGGTGCTGGCCTGCGGGGCGGACACCGAGAGCCTGTACTGGACGTGCATCGACGGGGTCGATGCGGTGTCGGAGTGCAAGGACGTGGCCGCGCGGTTGCGCGAGGCGACCGGGCCGGGCGGAGCGGCCGAGCGGTCGGCGCTCGGTGGCGCGGAACCGGAGCCGGTATCGGACGGTCAGGGCGCGCCGTTACTGGTGGTCCGGCTCGGCCCGCCGGGTGCGGGCGGGCCGACGGAGGAGGAGCGGGCGCCGGACTACCGGGTGCCGGACGTGGAGTCGGAGGTGTCGTTGACGGCGGGATAGACGGCGGCCGGGGCGATGTCCCGGGAGTTGGACTGCAGCGCGGCGAGGTCCGCGGTCACCGAGGCGAGCAGTTCCTGCATCTGCTCGAGCAGGGTCTTGGGGGTCGCGGGTCCGGCCGAGTCGCCGGTGGCCGAGCCGGTCGGGCTGCTCGGGAACGGCGGCGTGGCAGAGGGTACGGACATGACGGGGACCTCTTCGGATCGGTGGTGCGGTGTGCCGCACCGACCAACGAACCGTTCCGGCAGCCGGTCACCGCGCACCACCCGATGCGGTCCAACTCCGGTACGCCGTAAGCCTCTCGGGTGATCCGGGGTTGCCGCTGCAACACGGCCTCGGCTAGGGGCGCGAATTGACGAGGGCGGAGGAGGGCCGAGGAAGCGGCGGTGGGTGGGCGGCGGGCGGAGGCGGGAGGGAGGGGGAGGGGGAGGGGGGAGGGCCCCAGAGAACCGGTGAGGAACAACAGCAGGGCGCCCGGCGCGGCGCCGACGCCGCGCCGGG
>NZ_JBVIWC010000037.1:18982-49189 GCF_055594965.1 Kitasatospora sp. NPDC040550
CCCCTCCTCCCTTCCTTTTTGGCTTATCTTCCTTCCCCCCCCCCCCCCCCCCAAAAAAACCATCAAAAACCAACACCACCCCCCCCGCCTCGCCCCCCCCCCCCCCCCGGGCGCCCGAAGAGCCGAAGAGAGTGCCGATGCGAGAGCCCCGAGAAGAGAGGAAGGGGGAGAACCCACCCCTTGCCACTCTCAACATATAGCGCACCGGGGGCCTTGCGGCAAGGCCCCCGGGATGGCGCACAATCGCAGGCCTCAGATCGGAGCTGATGCCATGAACCCCCTGACCACCAGCGCTTTCGACCTCCCCGAGCGGCTGTCCGCCAAGGCCGACCGGGCGCTCGTCGTGGCCGACGAGCGGCACTTCGCGGCGATCGCGGAGAGCCTGGCGCGGGCGATCGCCGAACTCTCCGACCAGCTCGACGCCGTGCGCCGCGCCCCGGGAGGTGCCGGGCAGGCGGCGATGGACCGCGACATCGAGGTGTACCGGCTGAGCGGCCGGCTGCGCACCCTGCGCCGCTACGGCCTGGACCTGTGCCTGGGGCGCATCGTCACCGAGGAGGGCGCCGAGCCGCTGTACATCGGCCGGCTCGGGCTGACCGACAGCGAGGGCCGACGGCTGCTGATCGACTGGCGCTCGCCCGCCGCCGAGCCGTTCTTCGCGGCGACCCACGCGGACCCGATGGGCCTGGCGAGCCGCCGCCGCTACCGCTGGACCCGCGGCCGGATCTCCGACTACTGGGACGAGGTGTTCACCGCGGAGGGCCTCGCCGGGCACGCCGCACTGGACGACCAGTCCGCCTTCATCGCCAGCCTGGGCGGCAACCGCTCGGCCCGGATGCGGGACGTGCTGGCCACCATCCAGGCCGACCAGGACGCGATCATCCGGGCCGGTTCGCGCGGCGCCCTGGTGGTCGACGGCGGCCCCGGCACCGGCAAGACCGTGGTGGCCCTGCACCGCTCCGCCTACCTGCTGTACGCCGACCCCCGCCTCGGCCACCGCCGTGGTGGGGTGCTGTTTGTCGGCCCGCACCAGCCCTACCTGAACTACGTCGCCGACGTCCTGCCCAGCCTCGGCGAGGAGGGCGTGCGCACCTGCACCCTGCGGGACCTGGTGCCCGAGGGCGCGGACGCGCCGGAGGAGGCGGACCGGGAGGTGGCGCGGTTGAAGTCCTCGGTGGAGTCGGTGCGGGCGATCGAGAGGGCCGTCCGGTTCTACGAGGAGCCGCCGTCCGAGGAGCTGCTGGTCAGCACCCCCTGGGCGGACCTGCGGCTGAGCGCCCAGGACTGGGCCGAGGCCTTCGACGCCCCGGATCCGGGCACCCCGCACAACGAGGCGCGTGAGCAGATCTGGGACGAGCTGGTGGCGATCCTGCTGGACAGGCTGGAGCAGGACGACGAGGAGGAGGTCTCGCCCGAGCAGTTCCGTCGGGCGCTGCGGCAGGACCGCGAGCTGGTCGGCACGCTCAACCGGGCGTGGCCGCTGCTGGAGGCGACGGACCTGGTCGGCGACCTCTGGTCGGTGCCCGCCTACCTGCGGATGTGCGCGCCGCACCTCACCCCGGAGGAGGTCCGCACGCTCCAGCGCAAGCACGCCCCGCAGGCGTGGACGGTCTCCGACCTGCCGCTGCTGGACGCGGCCCGGCAGCGGCTCGGGGACCGCGAGGCGACCCTGCGCCGGCAGCGCCGGCGTGCCTCGGCGGCCGCCGAGCGCGAGCGGATGGCGGACGTGATCGGCGACCTGATCCAGGCCGACGACGACGGCGAGGGCGTGGTGACGATGCTGCGCGGCCGGGACCTCCAGGACACCCTGGTCGACGAGGACGCGCTGCCCGCCGCCGAAGCGGAGCCGCTGGCGGGCCCGTTCGCCCACATCCTGGTGGACGAGGCCCAGGAACTGACCGACGCCCAGTGGCAGATGCTGCTGCGCCGCTGCCCGTCCCGGAGTTTCACCATCGTCGGGGACCGGGCCCAGGCCAGGCACGGCTTCGCCGAGTCGTGGCAGGAGCGGCTCGACCGGGTCGGCTTCGACCGCACCACGATGGCCTCGCTGAGCATCAACTACCGCACGCCGGCCGAGGTGATGGCGGAGGCCGAGCCGGTCGTCCGGGCGGCGCTGCCGGACGCCAACGTGCCGACCTCGGTGCGCAGCAGCGGCCTTCCGGTGCGGCACGGCGCGGTGGCGGAACTGCCGGCGGTCCTGGACTCCTGGCTCGCCGAGCACGACGAGGGCGTCGCCTGCGTCATCGGCGATCCGGGGTTCCGGGAGCGGCCGCGGGTCCGTTCGCTCACCCCGGAGTTGGCCAAGGGGCTGGAATTCGACCTGGTGGTTCTGGTCGATCCGGAGGCGTTCGGTGACGGTGTCGAGGGCGCGGTCGACCGCTACGTCGCGATGACCAGGGCGACCCGTCAGCTCGTCGTCCTGCGCGGCCACTGACGGGCGCTGGCGACTGCTGACGGCTGCTGACGGCCGCTGCCGAGCGAGGGGGCGACCGGTGCCGGTACCGGCACCGGTCGCCCCCCCCGGTCGGGTGACGGGGCTGTCGGTGGTCGGCGTGCCCGGGCCGGACTGGGGCGATGGACGAGGACGAACCGCTGGCGGCGTGGGCCGAGCGGCGGGAGCAATGGCCGCGACCGGTAGGGCAGTTGATGGCGGTGCCGCTCGACGGAGGGGGCCGCGCGGTGCCCGGGTGGGGCGGGACGGGCCGCGGCTGATCGTGCGCTGGGACGGTTTCCAGTGGCTGCCGGAGCCGGTGGCCGAGGACTACGCCGTCGCCCAGCGGATCCTGCACGGCATCGAGGGCGACGGCGTACGGCGGCCCCCGTACGCTGCGCCGCGGCCGCGGAAGGCGCCGGGGCGCCACCGCCGCCCGTAGCCACCGGGGCCACCGGGGCCGCGCAAGCCGAAGGGGCCCGGCGCTTCCCGCGCCGGGCCCCTCGACTCAACGGTCTTGCCCCACAGGTCAGTTGTGGGCGTGCAGGTCCGCGTTCAGGCCGCCCCAGGAGCCGGAGCGGGCGATGACCTCGACCGCGCCGGTCTGCGAGTTGCGGCGGAACAGCAGGTTGTCCTGGCCGGACAGCTCGACGGCCTTGGCCACCGTGCCGTCCGGGGTGGTGACCCGGGTGCCGGCGGTGACGTACAGGCCGGCCTCGACGACGCAGTCGCTGCCGAGCGAGATGCCGATGCCCGCGTTGGCGCCGAGCAGGCAGCGCTCGCCGACGGAGACGACCTGCTTGCCGCCACCGGACAGGGTGCCCATGATCGAGGCGCCGCCGCCGATGTCGCTGTGGTCGCCGACGACGACGCCCGCGCTGATCCGGCCCTCGACCATCGAGGTGCCGAGGGTGCCGGCGTTGAAGTTGACGAAGCCCTCGTGCATCACGGTGGTGCCGACGGCGAGGTGGGCGCCGAGCCGGACGCGGTCGGCGTGGGCGATGCGCACACCGCCGGGGGCGACGTAGTCGGTCATCCGCGGGAACTTGTCGATCCCGTAGACGGCCAGCTGGCCGCCCTGGGCGCGGACCGCGAGGCGTGCCTGCTCGACCCGGTCGACCGGGACGGGGCCGATGCTGGTCCAGGCGACGTTGGCGAGCAGGCCGAAGATGCCGTCCAGGTTCAGGCCGTGCGGCCGGACCAGCCGGTGGCTGAGCAGGTGCAGGCGCAGGTACACGTCGTGGGTGTCGAGCGGCTTCTCGTCGAGCGAGGCGATGGTGGTGCGCACGGCGACCACCTCGACGCCGCGGCGGGCGTCGGCACGCAGCGCTTCGGCGGCGCCGGCACCGAGCTCGGCCTCGGCCTGCTCGGCGGTCAGGCGCACGGTGCCGGCCGGGCCGGGTTCGGCGGCCAGCGCGGGGGCGGGGTACCAGGTGTCGAGGACGGTGCCGTCGGCGGCGATGGTGGCCAGGCCGGCGGCCACGGCGCCCTTGATAAGGGAGGTGGATTCAGCAGTCACACCGTGCACGTTAACCAATGGGGGGCCCGGCTGCCGAACACGCCCATCGTCCGGACGGGCGGGCCGGACCCGCAGGTCGGCGCTGCGCGGGGCGGGAAAACCCGGTGCCCGGACGTCTCCCGCTGGGCAATACTCGGCCGGGTGTTCATGTCGATTTCCACTACCGGCAGCGCCGAGAGCCCGGCGACGGATCTCGGGTTCCTGCTGCACAAGCATCCCGGCAAGGTCCAGCGGTTCACGACGTCGCACGGTGAGGCCCACGTCTTCTACCCCCGGGCGGAGGACGAGGCCTGCACCGCGGCGCTGCTGCTGGACATCGACCCGATCGCGCTGGTCCGCAAGGCCCGGGGCGACGGCAGGGGGCGCGGCGGTTCGCCCGACTTCGCGCTCTCCCAGTACGTCAACGACCGCCCGTACGCCGCGTCCTCGCTGCTCGCGGTGGCCTTGCGGACGGTGTTCCGGTCGGCGATGAAGGGCGACTGCCCGGCCCGCCCGGAGCTGCCGGGGCTGGTCCGCCCGCTGCGGATCGAGCTGCCCGCGGTGCCCGCGAACGGCGCGGGCGAGGGCGGCGGTCCGGCGATGGTGGCCCGGCTGTTCGAGCCGCTGGGCTGGCGGGTGGAGGCGACGGCGGTCCCGCTGGACGAGGCCTTCCCGGAGTGGGGGGAGTCCCGCTACGTGCGGGTCGTGCTCGCCTCGGAGTCGGTGCGGCTGGCCGACGCGCTGCAGCAGCTGTACGTGCTGCTGCCGGTGCTGGACGGCGCGAAGCACTACTGGGTCGCTCCGGACGAGGTGGACAAGCTGCTCGCTGCCGGCGAGGGCTGGCTGGCGGCGCACCCGGAGCGTGCCTTGATCGCCCGCCGCTACCTGTCCCGGCGCTGGTCGCTGACCCGGGCCGCGATGGAGCGGCTGGAGCTGGCCCGGCTGGCCGAGGCGGACGACCGCGAGGTCGAGGAGATCGACAACGCGGTCGACGACCGGCCCGAGGAGGAGGGGCAGGAGGCCGCCGAACCCGCCCAGGACGGGCCGGGCGGGCAGGACGGGCCGGACGGGCCGGACGGCCGGGAGCCCCGGCCGCCGTCCCTGGCCGAGCGGCGCCGCGCCGTGATCCTGGCCGCCCTGCGCGACGGCGGCGCCGCCCGCGTGGCCGATCTCGGCTGCGGACAGGGCGAGTTGATCGGTGAGCTGATGAAGGACGCCCGGTTCACCGAGATCCTCGGGGTGGACGTGTCGGCGCGGGCGTTGCAGGCGGCCAAGCGCAGGCTGCGCCTTGAGCGGTTGCCCGAGCGGCTGGCGGCGCGCGTGACGCTGGCGCAGGGTGCGCTGACGTACACCGATGCCCGGTTGAAGGGGTACGACGCGGCGGTGCTGTGCGAGGTGATCGAGCACCTGGACCTGCCGCGGCTGCCGGCCCTGGAGTACGCGGTGTTCGGCGCGGCCCGCCCGAGGACGGTGGTCGTCACCACGCCCAACGTCGAGTACAACGTCCGTTGGGAGAGCCTGCCGGCGGGCCGGGTCCGGCACGCCGACCACCGCTTCGAGTGGTCGCGCGCCGAGTTCGGGGCCTGGGCGGGGAAGGTCGCGGCGGCGTACGGCTACACGGTGGAGCTGCGCCCGGTCGGCCCGGAGGACCCGGAGGTCGGCCCGCCGACCCAGCTCGCCCTGTTCCGCACCGCCACCGCCACCGCCACCGACGCCGACGCCGTGACCGACCCCCGCACCCACTCCGCCATCGCCCCTGCCACCGCCACCGCGACCACCACCACGCCCGAAGGAGGCGAGACCCGATGACCGAGGACGCGACCCACACCCCCGACCAGGCCCCCGCCCCCCGCCGCCTCCCCGTCACCGAGGTCTCCCTCGTCGTCCTGATCGGCACCAGCGGCGCGGGCAAGTCCAGCTTCGCCCGCCGCCACTTCCTGCCCACCCAGGTGGTCTCCTCCGACTTCTGCCGCGGCCTGGTGTCCGACGACGAGAACGACCAGTCGGCGTCCGCCGAGGCCTTCGACCTGCTGCACTACATCGTCGGCAAGCGCCTGGCGGCCGGCCGCCTCACCGTGGTGGACGCGACCAACGTGCAGCCGCAGGCCCGCCGGCAGCTGGTGGAGATCGCCCGGGCGCACGACGTGCTGCCGATCGCGATCGTGCTGGACGTCCCGCCGGGGGTGTGCGCGGAGCGCAACCGCTCCCGCCCGGACCGCCAGTTGCCCGCGCACGTCGTCCCGCGCCAGCACCGCGAGCTGCGCAGGTCCCTCAGGGGCCTGGAGCGCGAGGGCTTCCGCAAGGTGCACGTGCTGCGCGGCGAGGCCGAGGTGGCGGCCGCCGTGATCGAGCCGGAGAAGCGCTACAACGACCTGCGCCACCTCACCGGCCCGTTCGACGTCGTCGGTGACGTCCACGGCTGCCGCTCCGAGCTGGAGACCCTGCTGACCCGCCTCGGCTACACCCTGGCCCGGGATGCCGAGGGCCGTCCGGTGGACGCCGTCCACCCGGCGGGCCGCACCGCCGTGTTCGTCGGTGACCTGGTCGACCGCGGCCCGGACACCCCGGGTGTGCTGCGCCTGGTGATGGGCATGGTAGCGGCCGGTCACGCGATCTGCGTGCCGGGCAACCACGAGAACAAGCTGGGCCGGGCGATGGCCGGCAAGAAGGTCACCGTCTCGCACGGCCTCCAGGAGTCGCTGGACCAACTGGCCGGGGAGAGCGAGGAGTTCCGAGCCGAGGTGCGCGCCTTCATGCGCGGCCTGGTCAGCCACTACCTGCTGGACGGCGGCGCCCTGGTGGTCTGCCACGCCGGCCTGCCGGAGCGCTACCACGGCCGGGCCTCCGGCCGGGTGCGCTCGCACGCGCTGTACGGGGAGACCACCGGCGAGACCGACGAGTACGGCCTGCCGGTGCGCTACCCGTGGGCGGAGGAGTACCGGGGTCGGGCGCTGGTGGTCTACGGCCACACCCCGGTGCCGAGCGCGAGCTTCCTCAACAACACCATCTGCCTGGACACCGGCTGCGTCTTCGGCGGCAGCCTGACCGCGCTGCGCTACCCGGAGCGCGAGCTGGTGAGCGTCGACGCGGAGCGGGAGTGGTACGCCCCGGTGCGTCCGCTGCTGACCGACGCGCCGGGAGCCCGGGAGGGCCGTCCGCTGGACCTCGCCGATGTGGCGGGGCGCCGGGTGGTGGAGACCGCCCTGCATGGCCGGGTGGCGGTGCGGGAGGAGAACGCGGCGGCCGCGCTGGAGGTGATGAGCCGCTTCGCGCTGGACCCGCGGCTGCTCGCCTACCTGCCGCCGACCATGGCGCCGAGCCCGACCTCCCGCCGGGAGGGCTTCCTGGAGCACCCGGAGGAGGCCTTCGCCGCCTACCGCGCGGACGGGGTCCGGCACCTGGTGTGCGAGGAGAAGCACATGGGCTCGCGCGCGGTGCTGCTGGTCGCCCGGGATGCCGCCGCGCTGGAGCGGCGGTTCGGGGTGGCCGGTCCGGGGGCGATCTGGACCAGGACCGGCCGGGCCTTCCTCGACGACGAGGAGCTGACCGGCGCGGTGCTCGGCAGGGTCCGGTCGGCGGCCGAACGGGCGGGCCTGTTTGAGGAGTTGGGCAGCGACTGGCTGCTGCTGGACGCCGAGCTGATGCCGTGGTCGTTGAAGGCGGTGGAGCTGCTGCGCCGCCAGTACGCCGCGGTCGGCGCGGCGGCCGGCGCCGCCCTGCCGGAGGTGCTGTCGGCGCTGGAGCAGGCGGCCGCGCGCGGGCTGGAGCTCGGTGAGCTGACCGCCCGCCAGCGCCGCCGCGCCGCCGACGCCCGGGCGTTCACCGAGGCGTACCGGCGTTACTGCTGGCCGACCGAGGGCCTGTCGGGCATCCGGCTGGCGCCGTTCCAGCTGCTGGCCGCGGAGGGGGCGAACCTGGCGGTGCGGCCGCACGACGAGCACCTGGCCCTGATCGACCGCCTGGTCGCGGCCGACGACGGGGCGGCGCCGGTGCTGCACCGCACCGGCCGGGTCCTGGTGGACACCGGGGACGAGGCCTCGGTGGCGGCCGCCACCGCCTGGTGGGAGGAGCTGACGGCGGCGGGCGGCGAGGGCATGGTGGTCAAGCCGCTGGCGTCGGTGGTGCGGACGGTGCGGGGCGAGGGCCGCCCGGGCGGCCTGGTGCAGCCGGGTGTGAAGGTCCGCGGGCGGGAGTACCTGCGGATCATCTACGGCCCGGACTACACCGAGCACCTGGAGCGGCTGCGGATGCGCTCGCTGGGCCACAAGCGGTCGCTGGCGCTGCGCGAGTACGCGCTGGGCCTGGAGGCGCTGGACCGGCTGGCGGCGGGGGAGCCGCTGTGGCGGGTGCACGAGCCGGTGTTCGCGGTGCTCGCCCTGGAGTCGGAGCCGGTCGACCCCCGGCTGTAGGAGTACCCCGACTGTAGGCGCACCCCGGCTGTAGGAGCGCCCGGCCATAGGCGCACCCCGGCTGTGGGAGCACCCGGACCGTAGGCGCATGCCGGCTGTCGGTGAAGGAGGGGAAGTCCCGCCCGGGGCTTCCCCTCCTTCACCCCCATTCCGTATAGAAATTCCGAGCGTCGTATACACTGCCACTTTCCCCCCAGCCCCGTCACCCCAGGAGCCCGGCATGGCCTTCAACCTCCGGAACAGGCACTTCCTCAAGGAGCTCGATTTCACTCCCCAGGAGTTCCGCTTCCTGGTGGACCTCGCGGCCGCGCTCAAGGCCGCCAAGTATGCGGGCACCGAGCAGCCCCGGCTGCGGGGGAAGAACCTCGCGCTGATCTTCGAGAAGACCTCCACCCGCACCCGCTGCGCCTTCGAGGTGGCCGCGCACGACCAGGGTGCCACCACCACCTACCTGGACCCGTCCGGTTCGCAGATGGGCCACAAGGAGTCCGTCAAGGACACCGCCCGGGTGCTCGGCCGGATGTTCGACGGGATCGAGTACCGGGGCCACGGCCAGGAGATCGTCGAGGAGCTGGCCGAGCACGCCGGTGTCCCGGTCTGGAACGGCCTGACCGACGAGTGGCACCCCACCCAGATGCTGGCCGACGTGCTCACCGTCACCGAGCACACCGCGAAGCCGCTCACCGAGGTCGCCCTCGCCTACCTCGGCGACGCCCGCTCCAACATGGGCAACTCGCTGCTGGTCACCGGCGCCCTGCTGGGCATGGACGTCCGGATCGTCGCCCCGCGCGCCCTGTGGCCCGCCGAGGACGTGCAGAAGGCGGCGCAGGAGCTGGCCGGGCGCACCGGGGCCCGGATCACGCTGACCGAGGAGGTGGCCGAGGGCGTGGCCGGAGCCGACTTCCTCTACACCGACGTCTGGGTGTCGATGGGGGAGCCCAAGGAGGTGTGGGCCGAGCGGATCGCGCTGCTCGAGCCGTACCAGGTGTCCATGGACACCGTCCGGGCCACCGGCAACCCGAACGTGAAGTTCCTGCACTGCCTGCCGGCCTTCCACGACCTCGGCACCGTGGTCGGGCGGCAGATGTACGAGGCGACCGGGATGACCGAGCTGGAGTGCACCGACGAGCTGTTCGAGTCGGCGCACTCCATCGTGTTCGACCAGGCCGAGAACCGCCTGCACACCATCAAGGCGGTCCTGGTCGCCACCCTCGGTTCGTGAGGGGCCGGCGCTACCGGTCCAGCTTGACGCAGCCCACCCGGTCGCCCGCCGCGTGCGGGCCGGCCGGGGTGCCCGCGTGCAGTACCAGCGAGCGCGCCTCGCCGGGCCGCGGCTGCCAGTCGACCGCGGCGGTGGCGGTGCCCCCGCCCGTGGCGTCGGTGCGCAGCGCCAGCCGCAGCTCGTTGCGGTCGTTGGCGTACGCCGGGTCGGTGGAGGGCTGCACCGGGTCGACGGCGTCCTGGTAGTGCGGCCCGGAGGCGGCCGGGTCGGCCCCGCAGGTGCCGGTGTGCAGGTGCACCGGGAACTCGTGGTCGGGGGCGAGTCCGGTGACCGTCAGGGTGAGCACCGTCCGCCCGGGCTCCGAGCGGTCGGTGACGATCCGGGCGTGCGAGCCGTACGGGACGAGGTCCTGGGCGTAGCTGACCGCGGCCGGCGGGACGAAGGCGGTCGCCGGGTCGAAGGCCGCCTCCACGACGGAGACCGGCGGGGCGGCGGGGACGAGCAGGGCCAGCGGCAGCAGGGCGGCGGCGAGCGGAGCGGGCATCGGTCGGGGCCTTCCACGGGCAGGGCGACGGTCACCCTGCTAACGCGGCCGGGCCGTCCGGGACACTCCCGGGGTGGACGTCAGCCGCCGAGCAGCAGCCCGGCGAGCAGGGAGATGGCGTTGGCGGTGGCGGAGGCGATCCAGGGCAGCGGGTCGCGCGGGCGCAGCCCGGCGAGGGGGCACAGCAACAGGGCCTCGGCGGCGCAGACCGCGATCTCGCTGAGCGCGAAGCCGGTCCAGTACGCTGCGGCGGGCCCGTCGGTCCAGTGCCGGAGGGTCCACCAGAGCAGTGGGTGGGTGGCCAGGTTGACGAGCACGCCGACAGCTGCCGCCCGCCGGGGGCGCACGTGGCCGATCCGGGTGAGGGCGGCGGTGTAGACGGGTGTCTCGGTCAGCAGGGTGAGGGCGAGGGCGGCGGGGTAGCGCACGGCGGGGATCGTGCCACGGGAGGGGGAGCATGGCGAGCACGGGGGTGGGGGCGGGCGCCACGGCGGGGCCCTGGCCCGCGCCCGGTCCGGCGGTGCGGCTGGGCGGGGCGCCGTTCGCGGGTTTCGCGCTGGCGGCGGTGGTGGCGCTGGTGCTGGCGCTGCGCGCGCCGACGGGTCTGGCGGTGCTGGGGCTGGCGGTGTTCGGTCTGCTGCACAACGTGCTGGAGCTGCGTTACGTGGCGGGCCGGTTCGCGGCGGTGCTGGCCGGTCCGCTGGTGCGGCTGCTGCTGGTGCTGGTGACGGGGATCGTGGTGTGCCGGCTGCTGCCGGTGTCGTGGGTGTCCCGGTCGGCGGAGATCCTGCTGGCGTACGGGCTGCTGGCGGCGGCCTGCCGGTACGGGCTGCGCGGGCGTCCGGTGCTGCTGGCGGTCGCGGGGGTGGGGCTGGTGGGCGCGGCTTCGGCCTCGCTGGCCTTCCCGGCGTACCACTTCGTGGTGCTGGCGCACCTGCACAACGTGGTGCCGCTGTTGTTCCTGGTGGAGTGGTCGCGCCGGCTGGCGCGGGGGCGTGCGGCGTTCCTGGTCCTGCAGTGCGGCTGGGTGCTGCTGGTGCCGGCGCTGGTGCTGAGCGGGTGGCTGGACGGCTGGCTGTCCCAGCGGCCGGGCGGCTGGACGGACCGGCTGGCGGCGGTCTACACCCCGCCGGGCTGGCTGACGCCGCAGGTGGGGCTGCGTTTCCTGGCGGTGTTCGCCTTCCTGCAGTCGATGCACTACGTGGTGTGGGTGTGGTTCCTGCCGAGGTACGCGCCGGAGGCGGCGGAGCGTTTCGACGCCCGGGTGCCGGGTCTGCGGGGTGGCCGGGCGTGGGCGCTGGGGGTGGCGGCGGGCGGGCTGCTGGCCGTGTTGTTCGCCGTGGATTACGCCCAGGGCCGCTCGGTGTACGCGGCGTTGGCGAGTTACCACGCGTATCTGGAGTTCCCGGTGCTGCTGGTGCTGCTGCTCGGCCTGGGCGAGGGTCGGGGTGAGGGCCTGGGCGAGGGCCTGGGCGAGTGCCGCGGTCCGGGCGGGGGCCCGGAGGCGGACCGGGTGCGGACCGGAGGAAAGGAGGTGAAGGTATGAGGACGACGACCCTGCTGGCCGACGTCGCTCCCGAGCCGATCGGCGGTTCCGGCGGTGAGCTCGTGGCGGTGCTGCTGGTGGCCGCCGCGATCGTGGCGGGGGCGGTCTGGCTGATCCGGCTGGAGCGCAAGCGTCGCGGCCCGGACGGCCGTTGACCTGCGTCGAAACGCATCGGGGCATGCCTGCGGTGGTGATGGCGGCGGCATGCACTATGGTTTATCTCGACATCGAGATAACTGCCCCTTACGATATATCTCGACATCAAGATACTTGCCGAGAGGCGCTCACCGGCGATGCGGCAAGGTCAGCCTAAGTAAGGCTGACCTTACCAGCGTGGCGGCCGGATATCGCACGAAGCACCCAGAAGGAGTCAGTCGTGTCCGCGAACAGCTTCGACGCCCGCAGCTCGCTGCAGGTGGGCGACGAGTCGTACGAGATCTTCAAGCTCTCCGCCGTCGAGGGTTCCGAGCGGCTGCCCTACAGCCTCAAGGTGCTGCTGGAGAACCTGCTCCGCACGGAGGACGGCGCGAACATCACCGCCGACCACATCCGCGCGCTGGGCAACTGGGACGAGAACGCCCAGCCGAGCCAGGAGATCCAGTTCACGCCCGCCCGCGTGATCATGCAGGACTTCACCGGCGTCCCCTGCGTGGTCGACCTGGCCACCATGCGCGAGGCCGTCAAGGAGCTGGGCGGCGACCCGGCCAAGATCAACCCGCTGGCCCCGGCCGAGCTGGTCATCGACCACTCGGTCATCGCCGACAAGTTCGGCACCAAGGACGCGTTCACCCAGAACGTCGAGATCGAGTACGGCCGCAACAAGGAGCGCTACCAGTTCCTGCGCTGGGGCCAGACCGCCTTCGACGAGTTCAAGGTCGTCCCGCCGGGCACCGGCATCGTCCACCAGGTGAACATCGAGCACCTGGCCCGCACCGTCATGGTCCGCGGCGGCCAGGCCTACCCGGACACCTGCGTCGGCACCGACTCGCACACCACCATGGTCAACGGCCTGGGCGTGCTGGGCTGGGGCGTCGGCGGCATCGAGGCCGAGGCCGCGATGCTCGGCCAGCCGGTCTCCATGCTGATCCCGCGCGTCGTCGGCTTCAAGCTGACCGGCGAGCTGCCGGCCGGCACCACCGCCACCGACCTGGTGCTCACCATCACCGAGATGCTGCGCAAGCACGGTGTGGTCGGCAAGTTCGTCGAGTTCTACGGCGACGGCATCGGCTCCATCCCGCTGGCCAACCGCGCCACCATCGGCAACATGTCGCCGGAGTTCGGCTCGACCTGCGCGATCTTCCCGATCGACGCCGAGACCATCAACTACCTCAAGCTCACCGGCCGTGACGAGCAGCAGCTCGCCCTGGTGGAGGCGTACGCCAAGGAGCAGGGCCTCTGGCACAACCCGGCGCACGAGCCGGTCTACTCGGAGTACCTGGAGCTGGACGTCTCCACCGTCGTCCCGTCGATCTCCGGCCCGAAGCGCCCGCAGGACCGCGTGATCCTGGCCGAGGCCGCCGAGCGGTTCGCCGAGGCGCTGCCGACCTACTCCGCCGAGGCCTCGAAGCCGACCGCCGTCACCGCCCCCGACGGCTCGACCTACGAGATCGACAACGGCGCGGTCGTGATCGCCTCGATCACCTCCTGCACCAACACCTCCAACCCCTCCGTCATGCTGGGCGCCGCCCTGCTGGCGAAGAAGGCCGTGGAGAAGGGCCTGACGGTCAAGCCCTGGGTCAAGACCACCCTGGCGCCCGGCTCCAAGGTCGTCATGGACTACTACGAGAAGGCCGGCCTGCTCCCGTACATGGAGAAGCTGGGCTTCAACCTGGTCGGCTACGGCTGCGTCACCTGCATCGGCAACTCGGGCCCGCTGCCCGAGGAGGTCTCGGCCGCCGTCAACGAGGCCGACCTCGCGGTCGTCTCGGTGCTCTCCGGCAACCGCAACTTCGAGGGCCGGATCAACCCCGACGTCAAGATGAACTACCTGGCCTCCCCGCCGCTGGTGGTCGCCTACGCCCTTGCCGGCAACATGAACGTCGACATCACCAAGGACGCCCTGGGCCAGGACGCCGACGGCAACGACGTCTTCCTCGCCGACATCTGGCCGACCGAGCAGGAGGTCGCCGACACCGTCGCCGGCTCCATCGACGAGGCGATGTTCGACAAGGGCTACCAGGACGTCTTCGCCGGTGACCACCGCTGGCAGTCGCTCCCGGTCCCGACCGGCAACACCTTCGAGTGGGACGCCGAGTCCACCTACGTCCGCAAGCCCCCGTACTTCGAGGGCATGGCCAAGACCCCGAGCCCGGTGACCGACATCGCCGGCGCCCGCGTCCTGGCCAAGCTGGGCGACTCGGTCACCACCGACCACATCTCCCCGGCCGGCAACATCAAGCCGGGCACCCCGGCGGCGCAGTACCTGACCGCCAACGGCGTCGAGAAGCGTGACTTCAACTCCTACGGCTCGCGCCGTGGCAACCACGAGGTCATGATCCGCGGCACCTTCGCCAACATCCGTCTGCGCAACCAGATCGCGCCGGGCACCGAGGGCGGCTACACCCGCGACTTCACCCAGGCCGACGCCCCGGTGTCGTTCATCTACGACGCCTCGCAGAACTACCAGGCCGCCGGCACCCCGCTGGTCGTCCTGGCGGGCAAGGAGTACGGCTCCGGCTCGTCCCGTGACTGGGCCGCCAAGGGCACCGCGCTGCTCGGCGTCAAGGCCGTCATCGCCGAGTCCTACGAGCGCATCCACCGCTCGAACCTGATCGGCATGGGCGTCCTGCCGCTGCAGTTCCCGGAGGGCGAGAACGCCGAGTCCCTCGGCCTGACCGGCGAGGAGACCTTCTCCATCACCGGCGTGACCGAGCTCAACGAGGGCCGCACCCCGAAGACCGTCAAGGTCAACGCCGGTGGCAAGGAGTTCGACGCGGTCGTCCGCATCGACACCCCCGGTGAGGCGGACTACTACCGCAACGGCGGCATCCTGCAGTACGTGCTGCGCTCGCTGATCGGCTGAGCTCCGCGTTAGCGCCCGAGGGGGCCGGACCGCGCCACGCGGTCCGGCCCCTTTTGCATGCTGCACCGGAAGCGGACGTCCTCTTGTGCGTCACCCGGCCCATGGACTAAACCTCTGTGCCATCTGGTCCAGACCATTTGACGCCGCCTCAGAGAACGGGTCCGGTATGCCCACTCGCGCCTCAGCCCTGCTCGCCGCCACCACCGTCGCCGCCCTGCTCGTCGCCCCCACCGCCGCCAACGCCGCGGAGAGCGGCCACCACGGCCCCGGACCGAGGGGCCAGCGGGTCGGCTACTTCACCCAGTGGGGCGCCGACAGCTCCGCCAAGCGCGTCCAGGACTCCGGCCAGGCCGCCAAGCTGACCGTGATCAACTACGCCTTCGGCAACGTCTCCGCGGACGGCACCTGCTTCGAGAGCAACGACTCCGGCCGGGGCGACGCCCACGACGACTACCAACGCGCCTTCTCCGCCGCCGAATCGGTGGACGGCGTCGCCGACGCCCCCGGCCAGCGGCTCAAGGGCCACCTCAACCAGCTGCGCAAGCTCAAGGCGAAGAACCCGCAGCTGCGCACGGTCATCTCACTGGGCGGCTGGAGCTGGTCCACGTACTTCTCGGACGCGGCCGCCACCGACGCCGCCCGCAAGAAGTTCGTCTCCTCCTGCATCGACCTCTACCTCAAGGGCGACCTGCCGGTCCTGCCCGGCTCCCCGGAGGGCGGCGCGGGCGCGGCCGCCGGCGTCTTCGACGGCATCGACATCGACTGGGAGTACCCGGGCGGCGGCGGGGACGCCGGCAACGTGGTCCGCCCCGAGGACGGCCGCAACTACACCCTGCTGATGGCCGAGTTCCGCCGCCAACTCGACGCGCTGGGCGGCCGGAAGGGCAAGCACTACCTGCTCACCGCCGCCGTCGCCGCGAACGAGACGGTCGCCGACCGGCTCGAACTGCCCGAGCTGAGCCGGTCGGTGGACTGGCTCAACCTGATGACCTACGACCTGCACGGCCCCTGGGAGGGCAAGGGCCCGACCAACCACCAGGCCAACCTCTACTCGGACCCCGCCGACCCGGACGCCCGCCGGCGCAGCGCGGACGCGGCCGTCACCCACTACCAGGAGCGCGGCCTGCCCTCCCGGCAGCTCGTCCTCGGCGCCCCGCTGTACGGCCACGGCTGGACGGGCGTCGCCCCCGGCGGGCGCGGCGGCCTCCACCGGAGCGCCACCGCCGCCGCTCCCGACCACTCCTACGCCGAGCTCAACGCGCTGCCCGGCACGGTGTACGTGGACCGCGACCACGGTGCGTCCTGGAAGTACGACGGCTCCACCTTCTACAGCTACGACACCGCCGAGGTGCTCACCGAGAAGGCCCGCTACGCGCGCCGGAACGACCTGGCCGGGGTGATGGTGTGGTCCCTGGACGGCGACGACGCCAAGGGCAGCGCGATCGCCGCCCTCGACCGCGGCCTGCGCCGGGACTGACCCCGGCCGGGGCCCGCCCCGGCGCCGACCGGTACGCCGGAGGGGCCCGCCGACACGTGGTCGGCGGGCCCCTCCGGGGTGGTGTCAGGCCCGGTCGCAGGCCTGGGCGCGCAGGGCGCGGGCCAGGTCGTCCCGGCGCTCCAGCACCAGCCGGCGCAGCGCCGGCGCGGCCTGCGGGTGACCGTCCAGCCAGGTGTCCGCCTCGGCCAGGGTGTGCTCGTCGGTCTGGGCGATCGGGAAGAAGCCGCCGACGATCCGCATCGCGATCTCGATGGTCCGCTCCGCCCAGACCTTCTCCAGCAGCTTGAAGTACGGCGCCGCGTAGAGGGCGGTCAGGTCGCGCTGGGCGGGAATCGCGAAGCCCGCGCTGTTGGCCTCGACCAGGGCGCTCGGCAGCTCGTCCGAGTCGATCACGGCCGACCAGGCGGCGGCCTTGGCCTCCGGGGTGGGCCGGGCGGCCAGGCACTGGGTGTACTGGCGCTTGCCGCCGGCGGTGTTGTCGGCGGCCAGCTCCCCGGCGAGCTCCTCGTCACCGGCCTGCCCGGCGGCGGCCAGGGCCAGCCACAGCGCCCAGCGCAGCTCCTGGTCGACCTCCAGGCCGTCGATCCGGGCGCTGCCGGCCAGCAGTCCGCGGACCAGGCCGAGGTGCTCGGCGCCGCCCGCGGTCTGGGCCAGGAAGCGGGCCCAGGCGAGCTGGTGGTCGCTGCCGGGGACGGCCCCGCGCAGCTCGCGCAGGGCGCCGTCGGCGAGCCGGCGGGCGCCCTCGGCGCGCCACTCGGGGGCGGCGTACAGGTCGACGGCGGTCCTGGCCTGGGTGTGCAGCGACTGCAGCACGCCGATGTTGCCCTCCTGGCCGGCGAAGCGCAGCACCAGGGCGACGTAGTCGCGGGCCGGCATCAGGCCGTCCCGGGTGAGGTTCCAGACCGCGGACCAGGCGAGCGCCCGGGCCAGCTCGTCGCGGATGTCGCCGAGGCCGGTGCGCAGGGTCTCCAGCGAGTCGGCGTCGAAGCGGATCTTGCAGTAGGTGAGGTCCTCGTCGTTGAGCAGGACCAGGGCCGGGCGCTGACGGCCGACGGCCCCGGTGACGACGGTGCGGGCGCCGGTGACGTCCAGCTCGATCCGCTCGGTGCGCACCAGGGCGCCGTCGGCGTCCCGGTCGTACAGGCCGACTGCGATCCGGTGCGGGCGGAGGATGTCGCCGTCCTGGAGGACGGCGAGTTCGGTGATCCGGCCCTCGGCGTCGGTGGTGACCTGCGGGGTGAGCGCGTTGACGCCGGCGGTCTGCAGCCAGGCGGCGGCCCAGCTCTTGAGGTCGCGGCCGCTGGTCTCCTCCAGCACGCCCAGCAGGTCGCCGAGTTCGGTGTTGCCGAAGGCGTGCCGCTTGAAGTAGCGGCGGGCGCCCTCGAAGAAGGCCTCCGAACCGACGTAGGCGACCAGCTGCTTGAGGACGGAGGCGCCCTTGGCGTAGGTGATGCCGTCGAAGTTGAGCTTGGCGTCCTCGAGGTCGCGGATGTCGGCGGTGATCGGGTGGGTGGTGGGGAACTGGTCCTGCCGGTAGGCCCAGGCCTTGCGCTGGTTGGCGAAGGTGACCCAGGCGGAGGAGTAGCGGGTGCGGGCGCCGATCAGGCCGTAGGAGCCCATGAAGTCGGCGAAGGACTCCTTGAGCCACAGGTCGTCCCACCAGCGCGGGGTGACCAGGTCGCCGAACCACATGTGCGCCATCTCGTGCAGGATGACGTTGGCGCGGGACTCGTAGGCGGCGTCGGTGACCTTCGAGCGGAAGATGAACTCCTCCTTGAAGGTCACGCAGCCCGGGTTCTCCATCGCGCCGATGTTGTACTCGGGGACGAAGGCCTGGTCGTACTTGCCGAAGGGGTACGGGTAGTCGAACTCCTCGTGGAAGAAGTCGAGTCCGAGCTTGGTGACGCCGAGGATCTCCTCCGCGTCGAAGTGCGGGGCGAGCGAGCGGCGGCAGAGCGCGGAGAGCGGGATCTCCAGGGTGGTGCCGTCGGCGAGCTCGCGGCTGTAGTGGTCGGTGGCCACGTGGTACGGGCCGGCCACCACGGCGGTGAGGTAGGTGGAGATCGGCTTGGTCGGCGCGAACTCCCAGGTGCGGGCGTCGCCTTCGGCGGTGACGTGCTCGTGCACGGCGTTGGAGCGCACGTCCCAGGCGGCCGGGGCGGTCACCGTGAAGGTGAACGGGGCCTTGAGGTCGGGCTGTTCGAAGGTCGCGAACACCCGGCGGGCGTCGGCCGGCTCGTAGTGGGTGTAGAGGTAGGTCTCGCCGTCGGCGGGGTCGACGAAGCGGTGCAGGCCCTCGCCGGTGCGGCTGTAGGCGCAGTCGGCCTCGACGGTGAGGACGTTCTCGGCGGCCAGCCCGTCGATGTGCACCCGGGCGCCGTCGTAGGCGGTGGCCGGGTCCAGCTCGCGGCCGTTGAGGGTGACCGAGCGGACGGCGGGGGCCAGCAGGTCGAGGAAGGTGGCGGCGCCGGGCCGGTCGCAGCGGAAGGCGACCGTGGTGGTGGAGCGGAAGGTGGCGGACGCCGGGTCGGGGGCCGAGGTCACGTCCAGCCGGACCGTGTAGCCGTCGACGGCCAGGACGCCGGCTCGCTGCTGTGCTTCCTCGCGGCTCAGGTTCTTGCCCGGCACGGCGGTACTCCTTTGTCCGGCCCGCACGGTGGTGCGTGCGTGGATGGTGCGGATCCGTGCGCGGTGTGCATCGCGCACGCAGGGGCATCCTTTCACGCCCGCCCCGGCCGGTACCATTGCACAGCCCGCCGCGTCCGGGGCCGGAATCAGCGGCGGCGCGCGGGTGTTGAGGTCCGGGTGGGGGGCGACACCCCCTGCCTCGGAACACCTCACGAAGGACGAGACCCAGTGACGACTGCCGCTGAGCGCAAGACCGCCGACTTCTGGTTCGACCCGGCCTGCCCGTGGGCGTGGATGACCTCCCGCTGGCTGATCGAGGTCCAGCAGCTGCGTCCGGTCGACGTGAACTGGCACGTGATGAGCCTGTCGGTGCTCAACGAGCACCGCGACCTGCCGCAGAGCTACCGCGAGCTGCTGGACAACGCCTGGGGCGCGGTGCGGGTCTGCATCGCGGCCGCCCAGCAGCACGGCGACGAGGTGCTGGGCCGGCTCTACACCGAGCTGGGCCTGCGCTTCCACAACCAGGGCCTGCCGCAGAACCGGGAGACCATCGAGGCCGCCCTGGTGGCCGCCGGCCTGCCCGCCGAGCTGGCGGACGCGGCCGGCACCGACGCGTACGACGAGGCCCTGCGCGCCTCCCACAAGGAGGGCATCACCCTGGTCGGCGAGGACGTCGGCACCCCGGTGATCGCGGTCGAGGGCGCGGACGGCGACCGGGTCGCCTTCTTCGGCCCGGTGGTCACCCCGGCCCCCAAGGGCGAGGCCGCGGCCCGGCTGTGGGACGGCACCCTGCTGGTGGCCTCCACCCCGGGCTTCTACGAGATCAAGCGCACCCGGACGGCCGGCCCGTCCTTCGAGTAGGCCCCGGCGCGCACGGCGAAGGCCCGGTACCCCGTGCGGGTACCGGGCCTTCGCCGTGGTCCGTCCGTCAGCGCCCCGCGGCCGCGTCCCGGCGCTGCTTGAGCAGCCCGGCCGCGCTCAGCAGGGCGACCAGCACCCCGGCCGCGTACAGCTGCTGGCGGTTGCCCTCGGTGGTGGTCATCAGCGCGAGGATGCCGGCCACGGCGGCCATCGCGACCCAGGTCAGGTACGGGTAGCCCCACATCTTCACGGTGAGCAGCTCGGGCGCCTCGCGCTCCAGCCGGCGGCGCATCCGCAGCTGGACGATGCAGATGAACAGCCAGACCACCAGGATGGCGACGCCGGTGGTGTTCATCAGCCAGGTGAACACGGTGTCCGGCCAGAACTTGGCGGCCAGCACGGCGCCGAAGCCGAACAGGCAGGAGGCCAGCACGGCCCGGCGCGGCACCCCGCCGGACACCTTGGCCAGCGCCTTGGGGCCCTGGCCGCGGCCGACCAGCGAGTACGCCATCCGGGAGGCGCCGTAGATGTTGGCGTTCATCGCGGACAGCAGCGCGATCAGCACCACCACCTCCATGATCGTCCCGGCCCCGGGCACCCCGAGGTGGCGCAGCACCGTGACGTACGGGCCGTCGGCGACGACCGACGGGTCCTTCCAGGAGACCAGGGTGACCACCAGGGCCATCGAGCCGATGTAGAAGATCGCGATCCGCCACACGGCGGTGCGCACCGCGTTGGCGACGTTCTTCTTGGGGTCGTCGGACTCGGCCGCGGCGATGGTGACCGTCTCCAGGCCGCCGTACGCGAAGACCGAGGCGAGCAGGCCGACGATCAGTCCGCTGACGCCGGTGGGCAGGAAGCCGCCCTGGCCGGTGAGGTTGGTGCTGCCGGGGGCGCCGGGGCCGATCACGCCGGCGATGCCGAGCCCGCCGATGACCAGGAAGGCGATGATCGCGGCGACCTTGATGGTGGCGAACCAGAACTCGAACTCGCCGAAGTTCTTCACCGCGGTGAGGTTGCTGGTGCAGAAGAACACCATGAACAGGGCGACCCAGACCCAGGCGGAGACCCCGGGTATCCAGCCGTTGACGATCTTCCCGGCGGCGGTGGCCTCGGCGGCGACGCCGCAGCAGAGCATCACCCAGTACATCCAGCCGGCCGTGATCCCGGCCCAGGGGCCGATCTCCTGTTCGGCGTGCACCGAGAAGGAGCCGGAGGCGGGGCGGGCGGCGGACATCTCGCCGAGCATCCGCATGATCAGCATGACCAGCAGGCCGGAGAGGGTGAAGGCGAGGATGATCGCCGGCCCGGCGGCCGCGATGCCGGCGCCGGAGCCCACGAACAGGCCGGCGCCGATGACGCCGCCGAGGGCGATCATCGACAGGTGGCGCTGCTTGAGTCCGTGGCTGAGCTGCTGGCCACCGGACGGCGGGGGAGCGTCGGTGGTCCCGGGCGCCGGGGGCGCGGAGGTGGGGGCCATAGGGGTGGATCCAGACTGTGCGGAATGCGGCATGAGCTGTCCAATATCCGGGGCCCCCGCTGCTCATGCCAACGAGGTCCGCCGCGGGCCCACCATGCGGACCGGGCGGTGACCGTGCGTGGCGGCCGGTTCGCCGAGAGTCGCCGGAAGCCGGTTCCGACAAGCTTCGTGGGCGGTGCTTTGTCCGAAACCGTGGGGTCGGCGCAGTGGATCACCGCGTAGGTTCACAGGTGTTCACTCACCTGGACCCCACGGAGGAGCCCCGATGGCCACTGCCACCACCCCGATAGCGCGCCGCGCCGTCCTCGCCGACCTGCTGCCCGCCGCCTCGACCCGCCTCGGCACCCAGGCCCGCGACCTGGCCCTGGTGGTCGGCGGCGCCGCGCTGACCGGCGTGGCCGCCCAGCTGTCGGTCAACGTGCCCGGCTCGCCGGTGCCGGTCACCGGCCAGACCTTCGCCGCCCTGCTGGTCGGCACCGCGCTCGGCGCCCGCCGCGGCGTCGCCTCGCTCGCGCTCTACCTGCTGGCCGGCGCGGCCGGCCTGCCCTGGTTCGCCGAGGGCACCTCCGGCTGGGCCATGCCGTCGTTCGGCTACGTGCTCGGCTTCGTCCTCGCCGCCGCCCTGACCGGCGCGCTGGCCCGCCGCGGCGCCGACCGCTCGCCGCTGAACACCGCGGTGACCATGGCACTGGGCAGCCTGGCCATCTACGCCGTCGGCGTCCCGTACCTGGCGTTCAGCCTGCACGTCCCGCTGGCCCGCGCCGCCGAGCTGGGCCTCTACCCGTACCTGGTCGGCGACGCGCTCAAGGCCGCCCTCGCCGCCGGGGCGCTGCCGCTCGCCTGGAAGCTGCTCGGCCGCCGCTGAGACCCGGGCCCCCGTTGTCGGGCCCGGGCGCACCCGCATGCCACACTCATGGCATGCGCGTGTACCTGGGCTCCGACCATGCCGGATACGAACTGAAGAACCACCTCGTGGAGTGGCTCAAGGGGGCCGGCCACGAGCCGGTCGACTGCGGGCCGCACATCTACGACGCCGAGGACGACTACCCGCCGTTCTGCCTGCGGGCCGCCGAGCGCACCGCCGCCGACGCGGACGCCCTCGGCATCGTGATCGGCGGCTCGGGCAACGGCGAGGCGATCGCCGCCAACAAGGTCAAGGGCGTCCGTGCGGCGCTGGCCTGGAGCGTGCAGACCGCCGAGCTCGGCCGTCAGCACAACAACGCCAACGTCATCTCCATCGGCGGGCGGATGCACACCGAGGACGAGGCCACCGAGTTCGTCGAGGTCTTCCTCAAGACCCCCTACAGCGGCGAGGCCCGGCACACCCGCCGGATCGAGATGCTGAGCGAGTACGAGACCACCGGCGAACTCCCGCCGATCCCGGCCCACCACCCCCAGGGCTGATCCACCCGCCACCGACGGCCGGCCGCACCCTCCCGTGCGGCCGGCCGTCGCCGTCCGCGCGGCCCGGCGCCTGTGTCGTCGGCCACAGCCGCCCGCGCACGAGCAGCCGCGCACGCGGGGCGCACGCGCTGCCCGCGGGCTCCGTACGCCCAACCGGTGCACGCCTCCTGACGGCGCGCCCGCCACCGGCCCGATCGGCCGAAACCCGCTGAGCGCCCCGCGCGCCGGGGCGGCCGCCCGCCCCCGGGCCGTCGACGCCGGGCCGCACCCGTGGATAGGGTCGGACCCCATGGCTGGCAGACCGCCGGGCGCACCGCCCCAGACGACTGCGACGAGGCCCGGCGCCGCCCCGGCGTCCGAGCCCGTGACGGCCCGGCTGCGCAAGACGCTCCGCCGGGCCCGCCGAAGGCTGCGCACGGCCGGTGTCGACTACTTCCGCGGCGGCGCCGCCGACTGGCCGGTGCTCTGCGCGCTGGCCCTGCTCGTCCCGCTGATGATCCTGCTCAACATCTGGATCCCGGACTGGGCCCCGCCCACCACCCTGGTCCTGCCGATCCTGGCCGGCGCACTGCTGCTGCGCCCCGGCTCCCTGGTGGTCCTGTACGCGCTGGCCGCCCTCGGGCTGTCCGCCGAGTCCGTGATCCACACCGGCCAGCGGGTCGCCAGCGACAACCCGGAGGCCTACGTCTACGGCGTCACCCCCGGCGCGGCCCTGGTGGTCGGCGCCGCCGGGGTGGGCGGGCTGCTGCTGGCCCAGTTCCGGGCCCGGGTCGGCGTCCCCTGGTGGGGCGGCTCCACCATGCTGTTCGACCTGCGCGAGCGGCTGCGGGTGCAGAGCCGGGTGCCCGAGTTGCCGGCCGGCTGGCACGCCGACATGGCGCTGCGCCCGGCCGGCGGCCAGTCCTTCTCCGGCGACTTCGTGGTGGCCGCCCGCACCGGCCCCGGCCAGCGGCTGCTGGAGGTGGTCCTCGCGGACGTCTCCGGCAAGGGCATGGACGCGGGCTCGCGGGCGCTGCTGCTCTCCGGCGCCTTCGGCGGCCTGGTCGGCTCGCTGCCCGCGCACGACTTCCTGCCCGCCGCCAACGGCTACCTGCTGCGCCAGTCCTGGGAGGAGGGCTTCGCCACCGCCGTCCACCTGGTGCTGGACCTGGACAGCGGCGAGTACGAACTGCTCTCGGCCGGGCACCTGCCGGGCATGCAGCGGCTGGCCGGTGAGGGGCGCTGGGAGGTCAAGGAGGCCGAGGGCCCGCTGCTCGGGATCTACGACGGCGCCAAGTTCGACGGCGTGCGCGGCCGGCTGAACCGGGGCGACGTGCTGATGCTGTGCACCGACGGCATGGTCGAGGCGCCCGGCCGGGACCTCGCCGAGGGCATGGACCGGCTGATGGGGGAGGCCGACCGGCTGGTCCCCGGCGGCGCCCCGGGCAGCGGCGCGGGCGCGGCGGGCGCGCTGATCGAGACGGTCGCCCGGGACATCAACGACGACCGGGCCGTACTCCTGCTCTGGCGCGACTGATACTCGCCCGCTCGCTGTGGCTCGCCCGCTCGCCTCCGGGGCGGGGCTCGCCCGCGCGCGGGCCCGCGTCATGTGCCACCGGCAGTGCCGTCGTGTCAAGCCTGGCAGCTGATCTTCGGCCATATCGGACGGCCCGTCGGCTGAGCGGATCCGCGACCTCCGCTCCACGCCCCCGGGCGTTTCCCGGCCGCTCAGCAGCGCCCCGCCGACGATTCGTCAGAACGGCTCCGCTATCGTCCCGGTCGGCGGAAACTCGTCCCGCATCGCAGGATGTCGGCGTTGGGCCGACTGTCAGACCTTTACGCAATCGGCACGGTCGACCACACTGAGTCCGGGCGGGACTGTTCAGGATTCGGGGGATGGGGGGCGACACGTGCGGCACACCAGACAGCGGGCCGGTGCGTGCTCCTCCGCCGGCGCTGCGCCGGACGGTCCGCGATTCCGCCTCGGGACCGTCGGACAGGCCGGGGTCCGGCTTCGCAGGTGCCGCCGGGCGGCGGCGCCACGCTATGAAACGAGGAAGTGAGTCCGGGTGGCACTCTCCGTCTCCGCGCTGGTCCTGTTCGCGATCCTGTGCATCATCTTCATCCGGAACAAGCAGCTGAAGATCCCGCACGCGATCGTCGCCGCCCTGTTCGGCTTCATGCTGCACGAGACCACGATGGCGACCTCCATCAACTCCCTGCTGGCCAACCTGGCGCACAGCATCTCCAGCATCACGGGGGGCTGACCCGGCCGGGCCGGACGCCCTCCGCCAGGGGCTTACCGGCCGGCCCGCCGGGCTTCCCGCCAGCGGGCGAACAGACCCCGGGGGCGCGCCGCCGCCGGGGCCGGGGCACGCACCGGCACGGGTGCCGGGGCGCCCGTCGGCGTGGCCGCGGCCGGTGCCGCCCGCTCCGCCGTCAGCAGCACGAACAGCCGCGCCCAGCACAGCCGTTCGCCGCGCGGCCAGTCCAGCGCGCGCAGCGCCGCGGAGGCCGCCTCCGACACCTCGCCGCCCACCCGGACCTCGGCGACGTCGTCGCCCGCCTTCCCGCCCAGGAAGAGCTTCACCCCGACCGGCCCCGGCCCGGTGAGTTCCCGCTCCAGGGCCGGCGCCAGCGCGGGCAGCACCCGGTGCTCGGCGAGCCAGGCCGCCAGGTGCTCGTTGCCGAAGCCGAACACCGCCGCCGGTCCCTGCACCGCCCGCCAGCCCGGGAGTTCGGGCAGGTTGGGGCGGTCGGCGTGGATCCCGCGCCCGTCGGCCAGTTCGACCAGCACCGAGGCGGTGGTGGTCGCCCACATCTTCACCGCGTTCGCGAGCTTCTCCTCCTCGGTCTTGCCGAGGCCGGGCGCGCAGTCCCACACCACCGGGGCGTCCGCCCGGCCCAGGTGGAGCACGAAGCCGAGGTCCACGTGCCCGGCGCCGCCGTCCTCCCCGGGGTGCTCGCGCACCGCCACCGCGGTGGTCCCGGGGCCGCGCACCACCTCGCCGTCCGGGTGGAAGTCCTGGCCCAGTCGTGCCATCTCCCGGATCACACAGCGCTGTATGACGGCCAGTCGCTCCTGCGGACCCACGGGACTCCTCCACTTCGGGAGCGCGGCGCCACGGGTCGCGCTCGAACTGCGCTCGAACGCCGCCGAGGCTATCGGCCCGACCGCCGTGCGGGAAACCGTGCGGACGCCTCCTCCCTGCGGTCGCGGAATTGTCCGGTATGCCCCACTTTGGGGAGCGGAACCCGACAGCCGCCCGCCTGGAGAGCCCGCATGGCCCGCACCGCCCCGACATCCCCCGCGCCCCACCCGGCCGCCCTCGCGGACCTGCTCGCGGGCCCGGACGGCTCCGGCCTGGTCGCCGAGGTGGAGGCCTACCTCGCCTCGCTGCCCGCCCCCGCGCGCACCCCCGGGCCGTACGTCTGCCGCTACGGGAGCACCCTGCGCCCCTGGCAGGCCGGCCACCCGGAGCCCCGGGCCACCCTGCTCGACCGGGCGCTGCGCCGCCCCGCCCGGCCCGTCCCGGTCACCGCCGCCGACCACCTGCGGCTCGCCTCCCGCTACATCGGCGCCCACGGCTGGCTGCAGGGCGCGATGTGGGACACCACCGGGCGGGTCTGCCTGCTCGGCGCCCAGGCCGCCGTCCTGGCGTACGGCTACGGCACCCCGGCGACCGTGCGGGCCGGCCGGGTCCAGCTGATGGAGGTGCTGCACGCCACCGGCCGCCCGGCGCGCTCCCCGGACGAGTACAACGACCGCCCCACCACCCGGGAGGGCGACGTCCACCTGCTGCTCGACCGGGCCGCCGCCCGGGCCGCCCGGCTGGGGCTCTGAGGCCCCGCACGGGCCCGGGAACGCCGACGGCCCCGGTGCGCTGGGCGCACCGGGGCCGGGCCGTGAGAGCGGGTGACGAGAATCGAACTCGCGTGACTAGTTTGGAAGACTAGGGCTCTACCATTGAGCTACACCCGCGCGAACCCGCCGACCGTTCCCGGCCGGAAGTTCGGGGGACAGCGTACCCGCTCCGGTCCCTCCCGTGCACACCGCATTCCGCGCGGACCCCTTCCGCGGCGCTCCCGCCGTGCTCCCGTCGTGCCTCCCGCCGTGCCTCCCGCCGTGCCTCCCGCCGTGCCCCGAATAAGTCGACGAGCCGTACAGGCCCGGCGTGTACGCTTCCTCTCGGCACCACGGGGTGTGGCGCAGTTTGGTAGCGCGTCCGCTTTGGGAGCGGAAGGCCGTCGGTTCGAATCCGGTCACCCCGACAGTGCGGCAGGGTCTCGCCCACCGGGGCGGGGCCCTGTTCTGTTCGGGCGGTACGGTGGCGCCTGGCGTCCGCCTTTCGTGGTACCGGTAGGATGGGGCGCTGGCGGTAGTCCCTGTGGCGTCAACCCAGGTCAACCGCCCGAGGGCGAGGAGTCAAGCTCACCGTCCACCCACACGGGAGATGCAGCTCCAACCGCCCATCGCCCGTCTCGTCCGACCCACCCGTACCGGCTCCGGCCGGGCGTGCGGGGCGGGCGGAGACAACCTGACCGCAAGCCCCTAGGAGACCTAACCGTGAAGAGCGCCGTCGAGACTCTGAACCCGACCCGGGTTCGACTCACCGTCGAGGTGCCCTTCGAGGAGCTCAAGCCCAGCCTCGACGCGGCGTACAAGAAGATCAACCAGCAGGTCACGGTTCCGGGCTTCCGCAAGGGCAAGATCCCGGCTCGCGTCATCGACCAGCGCTTCGGCCGCGGTGCCGTGCTGGAGGAGGCCGTCAACGACGCCCTGCCGCGCTTCTACACGCAGGCCGTCGACGAGGGCAAGATCGAGGTCCTCGGCCAGCCCGACATCACCAACATCGAGGGTGTCGAGAAGATCGCCGACGGCGGTGACCTCAAGTTCACCGCCGAGGTGGACATCCGCCCGGAGATCACCCTGCCGGAGTTCTCCTCCATCGAGGTGACCGTCGACCCGATCGCCGTCTCCGACGAGGACATCGAGAAGTCCCTCGAGCAGCTGCGCGAGCGCTTCTCCTCGGTCAAGGACGTCGAGCGCGCCGCCGCCGAGGGCGACATCGTGGTCGTCGACCTGATCGCCAAGGTCGACGGCGAGGTGCCGGACGACGGCACCGCCACGGGCGTCAGCTACGAGATCGGCTCGGGCCGCCTCATCGACGGCATCGACGAGGCCGTGCTCGGCCTGTCGGCCGGCGAGGAGAAGACCTTCGAGACCGAGCTCAAGGGCGGCACCCAGGCGGGCAAGACCTCCGAGGTCACCGTCACCGTCACGGCCGTCCAGGAGAAGGAGCTGCCGGAGCTGGACGACGAGTTCGCCCAGCTGGCCAGCGAGTTCGACTCCCTGGAGGACCTGCGTGCCGACTCCCGCAAGCGCCTGGAGCGCATGAAGGAGTACGACCAGGCCACCCAGGCCCAGGAGAAGGTCCTCGACGCCCTGCTCGCGCTGGTTGAGATCGAGTACCCCGAGAAGCTCCTGAAGGACGAGATCGAGACCCGCAAGCACAACCTCGAGCACCACCAGCTCGAGCCGATGGGTCTGAACATCGACACCTACCTGGAGACCCAGGGCAAGTCCCGCGAGGAGTGGGAGGCGGAGATCGAGGAGCAGGCGAAGAAGGGCATCAAGACCCAGTTCGTCCTGGACCAGATCGTCGCCAACGAGGAGCTGGGTGTTAACCAGGAGGAGCTCACCGAGCACCTCATCCGCCGTGCGGCCGGCTCCGGCCTCACCCCGGACCAGTTCGCCCAGCAGGTCGTCCAGGGCGGCCAGGTTCCGCTGCTGGTCGGCGAGGTCGCCCGCGGCAAGGCGCTGGCCACCGTGGTCGAGGCCGCCAAGGTGGTCGACACCGAGGGCAACGAGATCAACTTCGACGACGAGGACGAGACGGCCGAGACCGTCGAGGCCGCCGCCGCCGAGAAGGCCGAGGAGAGCACCGAGGCCTGAGTGTCCCGGTAGCCCCCTGAGGCGCTACGACGGGCCCGGACGCCGTACGGTGTCCGGGCCCGTCGTCGTCCCACCGCGCACCCGGGTGTCCCCGCGACCCTGCGCTCACAGCGAACAGTTCTGCGTGAGGGATTCTGCGGCCGGGCCTGCGCGTTAGGGTCCTTGGACAGCAACAATCACGACGTGATACCCGGAAGCTGTGCGACACCGTGACGGCCGCCCGGCGACCGTCCAAATCGACTGAGCAGGTGGCTAAGTGACGTTCCCGCAGATGCAGATGGGCCCGATGGCGCCGCACGCCGCCTCTGGTGACGTGCTCGGCGGCCTGGGTGACCAGGTCTACAACCGGCTGCTCAACGAGCGGATCATCTTCCTCGGCCAGCAGGTCGACGACGACATCGCCAACAAGATCACCGCGCAGCTGCTGCTGCTGGCCGCGGACCCCGAGAAGGACATCTTCCTCTACATCAACTCCCCGGGTGGCTCGATCTCGGCGGGCATGGCGATCTACGACACCATGCAGTACATCAAGAACGACGTCGTCACCATCGCCATGGGCATGGCCGCCTCGATGGGCCAGTTCCTGCTGACCGCCGGTGCCAAGGGCAAGCGCTTCTCGCTGCCGAACGCCAACATCCTGATGCACCAGCCCTCCGCGGGCCTCGGCGGTTCCGCCACGGACATCCGCATCCAGGCCGAGCAGCTGCTCCGCACCAAGAAGCGGATGTCCGAGCTGATCGCCTTCCACAGCGGCCAGTCCTTCGAGCAGATCACCCGGGACTCCGACCGGGACCGCTGGTTCACCCCGGAGGAGGCCCTGGAGTACGGCCTCATCGACGCGATCATGCACAGCGCCGCGGACGTCCCCGGCGGCGGCGGCACGGGCGCCTGAGCCTCGGCCCGGCCCACGAGACCACAGCCACAACGCCCCGGAGGACAAGAACCCCCATGAACATCCCCAGCCTGTCGGCCGCCCAGGCCCGCGTCGAGGACATGCGCGCCGAGGGTCGCTACATCGTCCCGCGCTTCGTCGAGCGCACCACGCAGGGCATCCGCGAGTACGACCCGTACGCCAAGCTGTTCGAGGAGCGCATCATCTTCCTCGGCTCGCAGGTCGACGACGTCTCGGCGAACGACATCATGGCGCAGCTGCTGTGCCTGGAGTCGATGGACCCGGACCGCGAGATCCAGATGTACATCAACTCGCCCGGCGGCTCGTTCACGGCCCTGACGGCCATCTACGACACCATGCAGTACGTCAAGCCGGACATCACCACGGTCTGCATGGGCCAGGCGGCCTCCGCCGCGGCCGTGCTGCTCGCCGCCGGCACCCCCGGCAAGCGGATGGCGCTGCCGAACGCCCGCATCCTGATCCACCAGCCGTACACCGAGACCGGCCGCGGCCAGGTGTCCGACCTGGAGATCCAGGCCAAGGAGATCTTCCGGATGCGCGAGCAGCTGGAGCAGATGCTCTCCAAGCACTCCAACAAGCCGGTGGAGCAGGTGCGCGAGGACATCGAGCGCGACAAGATCCTCACCGCCGAGGAGGCCCTGGAGTACGGTCTGGTCGACCAGATCATCTCCACCCGCAAGACCTCGCTGACCTCCTGAGGCCGGCACCGTCGGGGGGGGGGGGGGGGGGGGGGGGGGGGGGGGAGGACGGGGGGGGGGGGGGGGGGGGGGGGGGGGGGGGGGGGGGGGGGGGGGGGGGGGGGGGGGGGGGGGAAGA
>NZ_JBVIWC010000037.1:49199-73993 GCF_055594965.1 Kitasatospora sp. NPDC040550
ACCAACGCCTGCGCTTCCTTTCTGCACCCCCCCCCTCCCCCCCCCCCCCCCCCCTCCCTCCCCCCCCCCCCCCCCCGGCCCGTCGGCGGGCGCTGTCACGGCATCTGTTCGGTATCAATTCGCCCAGGGCGTAGGGCAGACCCGGCGAAGAGGACGGAATCACGGGCCCGGCAGAGTACCGTCGGATAGCGAGACCGAGCGCCGTCGGCGCGGACGGTCCACAGCACCAGGCCCCGGAACCCCCGCGGGGCCCCTGGCGAAGGGGAAGCACCTCGTGGCACGCATCGGAGACGGTGGCGACCTGCTCAAGTGCTCGTTCTGCGGCAAGTCGCAGAAGCAGGTGAAGAAGCTGATCGCCGGCCCAGGCGTGTACATCTGCGACGAGTGCATCGACCTGTGCAACGAGATCATCGAGGAGGAACTCGCCGAGACCTCCGAGGTCCGCTTCGAGGAGCTCCCGAAGCCGCGCGAGATCTACGAGTTCCTGGACCAGTACGTGGTGGGCCAGGACCTCGCCAAGAAGGCGCTGTCGGTCGCGGTCTACAACCACTACAAGCGGGTCCAGGCGGGCGAGGCCGGCCGGAGCGGCGGCAACGGCCGCGAGGACGCGATCGAGCTGGCCAAGTCGAACATCCTGCTGCTGGGCCCCACCGGCTCCGGCAAGACCCTGCTGGCGCAGACCCTGGCCCGGATGCTGAACGTCCCCTTCGCGATCGCGGACGCCACCGCGCTGACCGAGGCCGGTTACGTCGGCGAGGACGTCGAGAACATCCTGCTCAAGCTGATCCAGGCGGCCGACTACGACGTCAAGAAGGCCGAGACCGGGATCATCTACATCGACGAGATCGACAAGGTCGCGCGCAAGAGCGAGAACCCGTCGATCACCCGGGACGTCTCCGGCGAGGGCGTGCAGCAGGCGCTGTTGAAGATCCTGGAGGGCACCACCGCCTCGGTGCCGCCGCAGGGCGGGCGCAAGCACCCGCACCAGGAGTTCATCCAGATCGACACCACCAACGTGCTGTTCATCGTCGGCGGCGCCTTCGCCGGCCTGGAGCGGATCATCGAGGGTCGCGCGGGTGCCAAGGGCATCGGCTTCGGCGCCAACATCCGCTCCAAGCGCGAGTCGGACGCCAGCGACCACTTCCGCCAGGTGATGCCCGAGGACCTGGTGAAGTTCGGCATGATCCCCGAGTTCATCGGCCGTCTGCCGGTGATCACCAGCGTGCACAACCTGGACCGCGAGGCGCTGCTGCAGATCCTCACCGAGCCGAAGAACGCGCTGGTCAAGCAGTACCGCAAGCTCTTCGAACTGGACGGCGTGGAGCTGGAGTTCTCCCGGGACGCGCTGGAGGCGATCGCCGACCAGGCGATCCTGCGCGGTACCGGCGCGCGCGGTCTGCGGGCCATCATGGAGGAGGTGCTGATGTCCGTGATGTACGAGGTCCCCTCGCGCCAGGACGTCGCCCGCGTGGTGGTCACCGGGGACGTCGTCTCCAAGCACGCCATCCCCACCCTCGTCCCGCGCGACATGATCAAGCGCGAGCGCCGCGACAAGAGCGCCTGAACCTGAACCTGAGCCCTCGGCCCCCGGCCCTCGGCAGTGAAGGGGCCCCGCACCGGATGCCGGTGCGGGGCCCCTTCACTGCTGCCGTCCGGGCGGGCCTACTTGGGCACCTCGGCGACCGCGCGCAGGTCGCGGGTGTCGGCGGCGAGCTTGTCGATGTCGGGCTGGGTGCCGTCGTCGGAGCCCTTGAGCACCATGACGACGGTGCTCTTGTCGGCCCAGGCGCAGAGTGCCAGCTTGCTCTCGCCGCTCTGCGAGGTGGCGCAGTCCATCTGGCCGCCCTTGGGGCCCGGGTCCACCGAGTGCCGGCCGCTGATCGTGCCGCCCGCGCCGGAGAAGCCGGCGAACATCTGGTCCAGCTCCTGCTTGGGCAGCAGCACCTTGCCGTAGACGCCGACCGCGATCAGCTGCGGGGTGGAGTCCGAGTCCTGGTAGACCCCGGCGACGCCGGTGGGCTTCCAGTTGCCGTCGCCCTGGCCGATCTTGGAGGTCAGCTCGTCCTGCAGCTTCCCGGTCACCGCCGGGTCGTCGTTGGCCTTGAGGTCCTTGAAGGTCGCCGGCATCACGAGCTTCTGGGTGCCGGTGCCGCTGGTCACGTTCCAGGCCAGGTAGCCGAACACGCCGATCAGGACGACCAGCACGGCGCCGACGGTGCCGAGCACGATCCACAGCGTGCGGCGCGACTTGCGCGGCGGCGCCGGCGGGTATCCGCCGTAACCGGGGTAGGCCCCGGGCGCGCCCTCCAGGTGGCCCGGGTAGCCGCCGCCCTCCGGCCCGCCGGGTGCGGGGTAGCCGGGCGGCGGGGCCTGCGGCGGGACGCCGCCGTAGCCGGGGGCGGCGGGCGGCGGCGTCGCCGGGTACCCGGGCTGCGGCGGGGGCCCGTACGGGTTCTGGTCGGACATGCGGGGCCCTTTCTGGGACGTCGCGCGTGGAGACCGCCGGGGGTGCCGGCGGTGTGGTGCTGCTGCGGGGTGCGCTGCTGCTACGGGGAGGCCGGGCGGGGGCTCCGGGTCAGCGGGCGACCTTCATGGCGTCGCGGATGGTGCGGGTCTTCTCCGCGGCCTGGTCGGGGGTGAGGCCGGAGTCGCTGCCGCCCGTGCTGCCGGTGGTGCCCAGGCTGAGGTGGCTGAAGGTGACCCGGCCGTAGGTGGACTTGTCGGCCCAGACGCAGACCGTCGGCCCGGGCTTGCCGATGATGCTGGCGACGCCGCAGCTGAGCTTGCCGTCGGAGGCGTGGCCGTCCTTGGCGGGGAAGTCGGTCATCGGGGTGGACCAGGTCAGGCCGCCGCTGTCCTTCTTGGAGTCGGCGATGATCTGCGCGGGGTCGTTGAGGGTGCCGTAGACGCCGAGGATCGACAGCGAGTCCATGTTCTTGATGTCGGCGCCCTTGCTGTAGCTGGCCCCCAGCCCGTGCAGGTCGGTGCCGATCTTGGCGACATCGGGCTTGCTCATGTCGACGGCCTCCTCCTTCGCCGACTTCTGGACGTAGCCGTCCAGCAGCGTCTGCGGCGCGCTGAGCTTGTACTGACCGCCCGAGTCGCTGCCGGCGCCGAGGAACTTCCAGGCGGCGAAGCCGCCGCCGCCGAGCACCAGGGCGCCGATGACGAGGCCGACCACCAGGCCGCCCTTGCCCTTGCGCGGCGGCGCCGGGTAGCCCGGCTGGCCGTACGGGCCCTGCGGGGGCCCGCCGTACTGCGGCTGGGGGGCGCCGTAGGGCTGCTGCGGCGGGTACCCGTACTGGGGCTGCGGGGCGCCGTAGGGCTGCGGCGGCGGCGGAGCGCCGTAGGGCTGGCCGCCGTAGGGCTGGCCCTGCGGCTGCGGATACTGCTGTCCCTGTCCCTGGCCGTACATGTGTCCTCGTGCTCCCCCGCCGCACCCGCGGCCGATCTTCGTATGGGTATGTCCGTGCACGCCCGGTCACCCGGACGAGTGCCCGGGCACGCTACCGCACGGCACCGGCGGCGGGAGCGCCCGGACCGGCCGAGTCCGCGGACCGAAAGCGGTTCGTAACCAGCGCCCCCGGTTACGTAAACTGTGCGTCGTGACCGACACGACGAACCAGCGCCCCGTGAGCACCACCGGGGACGATGCGGCAACCCTCCCGACGACCTACACCCCCGCGGACGTAGAGGGCGAGCTGTACGAGCGCTGGGTGGACCGTGGCTACTTCACCGCGGACGCGAAGAGCGACAAGCCCGCGTACACGATCGTCATCCCCCCGCCGAACGTCACCGGCGTCCTGCACCTTGGTCACGCCTTCCAGCACACGCTGATGGACGCGCTGACCCGCCGCAAGCGGATGCAGGGCTTCGAGACGCTCTGGCTGCCCGGCATGGACCACGCGGGCATCGCGACCCAGAACAAGGTCGAGCAGCAGCTCGCCGAGGCCGGCCTCTCCCGCCACGACCTGGGCCGCGAGGCCTTCGTCGAGAAGGTCTGGGACTGGAAGAAGAGCTACGGCGGCCGCATCCTCGGCCAGATGCGCCGCCTCGGCGACGGCGTGGACTGGTCGCGCGAGCGGTTCACCATGGACGAGGGCCTGTCCCAGGCCGTCCAGACCATCTTCAAGCGCCTGTTCGACGACGGCCTGATCTACCGCGCCGAGCGCATCATCAACTGGTGCCCGCGCTGCCTCACCGCGCTGTCCGACATCGAGGTGGAGCACGAGGACACGCCGGGCGAGCTGGTCTCGATCCGCTACGGCGACGGTGACGACTCGATCGTCGTCGCCACCACCCGGGCCGAGACGATGCTGGGCGACACCGCGGTGGCCGTCCACCCGGACGACGAGCGCTACCGGCACCTGATCGGCCGGACCATCAAGCTGCCGCTGACCGACCGGGAGATCCCGGTCGTCGCCGACGAGCACGTCGACCCGGAGTTCGGCACCGGCGCCGTCAAGGTGACGCCCGCGCACGACCCGAACGACTTCGCCATCGGCCAGCGCCACGACCTCCCGAACCTGACGGTGATGGACGAGCGCGGTGCGATCACCGTGCACGGCCCCTTCCTCGGCCTGGACCGGATGGAGGCCCGTTCGGCCGTCGTCGGCGCGCTGCGCGAGCAGGGCCGGATCGTCGCCGAGAAGCGCCCGTACATGCACGCCGTCGGCCACTGCTCGCGCTGCCACACCGTGGTCGAGCCGCGGCTGTCGCTGCAGTGGTGGGTCAAGGTCGGGCCGCTGGCCAAGGCCGCCGGCGACGCCGTGCGCGACGGCAAGGTGGAGATCCACCCGAAGGAGCTGGAGCGCCGGTACTTCGACTGGGTCGACAACATGTACGACTGGTGCATCTCGCGCCAGCTCTGGTGGGGCCACCGGATCCCGGTCTGGTACGGCCCCGAGGGCGAGGTCGTCTGCGTCGGACCGGACGAGCAGCCGCCGACCGGCGAGGGCTGGGTCCAGGACCCGGACGTCCTGGACACCTGGTTCTCCTCCGGCCTGTGGCCGTTCTCCACGCTGGGCTGGCCGGAGAAGACCGCCGACCTGGAGAAGTTCTACCCGACCGACGTCCTGGTGACGGGCCACGACATCATCTTCTTCTGGGTCGCCCGGATGATGATGTTCGGCCTGTACGCGATGGACGGCGAGGCGCCGTTCAAGACCGTCGCGCTGACCGGTCTGGTCCGCGACGAGTTCGGCAAGAAGATGTCGAAGTCCTCCGGCACCGCCGTGGACCCGCTGGACTGGATGGACGCCTACGGCGCCGACGCCGTCCGCTTCACCCTGGCCGGCGGCGCCAACCCGGGCGCCGACGTGCCGATCGGCGAGGACTGGGTCAAGGGCTCGCGCAACTTCTGCAACAAGATCTGGAACGCGACCCGCTTCGCGCTGATGAACGGCGCCACCACCGAGGGCCCGCTGCCGGCGCCCGAGGAGATGACTGCGGTCGACCGCTGGATCCTGTCGCGGCTGAACGCCACCGTCGCCAAGGTGGACGGGCTGTACGAGGACTACCAGTTCGCCAAGCTCTCGGACGCGCTGTACCACTTCGCCTGGGACGAGGTCTTCGACTGGTACGTCGAGCTCTCCAAGACCACCCTGGCCAAGGGCGGCCCGCAGGCCGACGCCTCGCGCCGGGTCCTGGGCGAGGTCCTGGACGTCACCCTGCGGCTGCTGCACCCGGTCGTCCCGTTCGTCACCGAGGCGCTGTGGACCACGCTCACCGGCGCCGAGTCGCTGGTCGTCGCCGAGTGGCCGAAGGACAGCGGCTACCGTGACGCGGCCGCCGAGTCGGAGGTCGCCACGCTGCAGCAGGTGGTCACCGAGGTCCGCCGGTTCCGCTCGGACCAGGGCCTGCAGCCCGCGCAGCGCGTCCCGGCCCAGCTGGAGCTGGCCGGCACCGTGCTGGCCGTCCACGAGGACGCGATCCGCTCGCTGCTGCGGCTGACCGTCCCCGAGGAGGGCTTCGCGGCCACCGCCTCGCTGCCGGTGGCCGGTGCCACCGTCGCGCTGGACCTCTCCGGCACCATCGACGTCGCGGCGGAGCGCAAGCGCCTCGCCAAGGACCTCGCGGCCGCCGAGAAGGAGAAGACCCAGACCACCGCCAAGCTCGGCAACGAGGCCTTCCTGGCCAAGGCGCCGGACGAGGTGGTCGCCAAGATCCGGGGCCGTCAGGAGGCCGCCGAGGCCGACATCGCCCGGATCACCGCCCAGCTCGCGGCGCTGCCGCAGGGCTGAGCCCGCACCGCCCCTCGGGGGCCGCATTCCGCGACGCGCGGGGTGCGGCCCCTCGGCGTTTTCCGGCGCGCCCGTTTGTGGCGCGCCCGTTTCGGCACGTCCGGGTGCGGCGCGCTCGTTCCGGCGCGCGCGTTTTCGGCGCGCCGTTTTCGCCGGGTCCGACGGGACGGCCGCTACGCCTAATAGAGCAGCAACATTGCTCCCTTCCGGCGAATATTCATCCTGGACCGGGTGAGGTCCTATTCCGAGCGAATTGATTCCGGTCTTGCCCGCGCGCGTTCGCCGAAGTTTCCAGGTCGGATGTGTACGGTGTGCTCGGAGTTACCGAAGGTGTTTCTGCTGAGCGTTCCTGCTGAGCGACGGACGGGAGGCATGGCGTGGTGGTGACCGAGGAGTTGGCCCAGGAACTGCCTGCCGAGGCGGTCGAGGAGGCCAAGGCCAGGGCGGCGACCCTGCTGCTCGCCTTCCGCCACGGCAACCAGCTCGCGTTCGACCACGAGTTGGACCTGCTGCTGACGGAGAACGCCGAGCGGGAGGTGACCACCCTGCTCACCTGGATCGCCGCCGAGGCCGTCCGCAAGGCGTACGCCCCCGAGGTCGGTGACCGGGTGCTGCGGGCGATGGCCCGTCGGGCCCCTCAGGACAGCACCGCCGTCCAGGTGGACGAGGAGAGCGCGAACGCGGCCCAGCTGATCGAGGCGGTCGCGGACGGCCGGGTGGCCGAGGTCCGCGGCCTGGTCGCGGCGACGGCGGACACCACCTTCCTGCTCGGCGGTCTGCTGCAGGGCGTCGCGATGATGCTGCCGCTGCTGCCCGAGGGTGAACTGGCCGAGATCACGGCCGAGTTGCGCCGTCGGCATGGCGGCTCCGCACACGTCCCGGAGGCCCGGGCCGGGGTCTGACCCCGGCCCGGGGGCGGCTCACGGCATGGCGTGCAGGTGGGCGCCGATGGTGGCGGAGACCGGATTGCCCGCCCTGGCGTCCCAGTTGGTCGACCAGGTCATCGCCCCGCCGATGCCGGGCCAGGCGGTGTCCGGCCGGTAACTGCCGCAGTTGGTGCCGGAGGCCAGGCAGTCCAGCGCCCTGTTCACCGTGCCGGGGTCGGTGTAGCCGCCGCCGGCGGCGCTGGTGGAGGCCGGCACCCCGAGGCCGACCTGGTCGGGCCGCAGTCCGCCCTTGAGCTGGATGCAGGCCAGGGCGGTGAGGAAGTTCTCGGTGCCCTGGGAGTAGACGTTGCCGTCGCAGCCGTTCATCGCACCGGAGTTGTAGTACTGCATGTTGACGATGGTGAGGACGTCCTTCACGTTCAGCGCCAGCTTGAAGTACTCCATCCCGGTCGACTGCATGTCGATGGTCTGCGGCGCCATGGTGAGGACGAACCCGCTGCCGGCCCGTGCCGCCAGGGAGTGCAGCGCCTGGCCCAGGTAGGTGGAGTTGATGCCGTTCTCCAGGTCGATGTCGATCCCGTCGAACCCGTAGCTCTGCATCAGGGCCCAGGCGCTGTCGGCGAAGGTCGCGGCGGAGGCGGAGTCGCCGACCCAGACGGTGCCGTTCTGGCCGCCGACGGAGAGCACCACCCGCTTCCCGGCCGCCCGCTTGGCCGCGATGTCGGCCTTGAACTGGGCGTCGGTGTAGCCGCCGAGCTTGGTGGACAGGGCCGGGTCCAGGGTGAAGCCCAGGCCGCCGCGGGTGGCGGTGGCGTCGGCGAAGGCGACCGCGATGATGTCGTAGGCGGCCGGGACGTCGCCGATCCGCTGCACGGTGGCGCCGTTGTCGAAGTTCTGCCAGTACCCGGTGAGGACGTGCTTGGGCAGGCCGGGCGGCCTGGTCGGGGTCGAGGTGCCGGTGGGGGTGGGCGTGCCGGTGCCCGTGCCGGTGGCCGTCGGGCTCGGTGAGGCGGTGCCGGTGGCGGTCGCGGTGGCGGTCGGGCTGGGGGACGGCTGCGGCCCGCCGGGCCCGAGCAGGGTGACGTCGTCGGCGAGGAAGGCCGGCTGCGCGTACCAGCCGTGCAGGTAGACGGTGACGCTGGTGGTGCCCGGGCCGGTGGTGAAGCTCGTGCTCAGTAGGCTCCACCCGCTGCCGCCGGGGGGCCAGGTGCTCGGATCGCCGCCGCCGGTGCCGCGGGCGCCCAGGTAGACGTACGAGCCCTGGACCCAGGAGCTCAGGGTGTACGAGGAGGAGGGCTTCACCGGCACGGTCTGGGTGCACTCGCCGGTGTCCGACCCGGCGGGGGTGGACTGCAGGGCGTACCGGCCGGCGTGGGTGGTGGTGCCCTGGACCGTGCCGTTCGAACAGGTCCAGCCGGAGAGGTCCCCGGTCTCGAATCCGCCGTTGGTGATCAGGTCGGTGTCGGCGGCGTGCGCGCCGGTGCCGTCGGCCAGGACGAGCCCGCCGAGGCCGAGGACGAGGGCGCAGGTGCCGGCGAGCAGCGGGCGGAGGGCGCGCGGGCGCCGGTGTCGGGCAGGTGGCATGACTCCATCTCCAGTGGGGGAGGCCCGGCGGCGCTGGGTGGGGTCAGTGCCGTCCGGGGTGTCGATGGTGCGCGTGCGGGAGCTACCGACAACTCAAGTCCCGCTCGGGAACGGAGACTTGCCTCACAAGGTGGAGTAGACCAATCCGGCTGTCAAGGGGCCCTACGCGGCCGCCGGGGCCGCCTGGGCGGGGGCGCGGTCGTCGGCCCCGGCGGCCCCGGCCAGAGCGGAGGTCAGCGCGGCGATCCGGGCCGAGGCGCGGCCGTCGCCGTACGGGCTCGGGGTGGCGGCCAGCCGGGCCAGCCGCTCGGGGGTGTCGGACAGCCAGCCGCGGGCCAGCTCGCCGAGCTCCTCGCCGGGCCGCACCAGCGCGGCGAAGCCGGCGTCGACGGCCTCCGGGCGCTCGGTGGAGCGGCGCACCACCAGCAGCGGACGGCCGAGCACAGTGCACTCCTCCTGCACGCCGCCGGAGTCGGAGACCAGCAGCGCCGCGTGGCTCGCCAGGCCCAGGAAGTCGCCGTAGCCGACCGGCTCGGTGACGGCCAGGTGCTCCAGCAGGGCATCCAGTGCGAAGCGCTCGACGGCGGCCCGGGTGCGCGGGTGCATCGGGAACAGCACCGGGGTGCCGGCCCGGGCGATCCGGTCCAGCTCGGCGAGCACGGCGCCGAGCGCCTCGGCGGTGTCGGTGTTCTCCGGGCGGTGCACGGTGGCCAGCACGTACCCGTCCGGGCGCAGCCCGTGCGCGGCGAGCAGCGCGGCGCGGGTGTCGGCGTCGGGCAGCTGACGGCGGACCACCTCGACGACGGTGTTGCCGGTGAGCTCGATCCGCCCCCGGTCGAGGGACTCGGCGCGCAGGTTGGCGACGTTGTCCTCGGTGGCGGCGCAGAGCAGGTCGGAGACGTGGTCGACCATCACCCGGTTGTGCTCCTCGGGCATCGCCCGGTCGTAGCTGCGCAGCCCGGCCTCGACGTGCACCAGCGGGATCTCCCGGGCGTTGGCGGCCAGCGCCCCGGCGAGGGTCGCGTTGGTGTCGCCCTGGACGACGACGGCGGCGGGGCGGTCCTCGGCGAAGGCGGTGTCCAGCTGGCCGAGGGACCGGGCGATCTGGCCGGCCCGGGGGCGGCCGCCGACGCCGGTGAGCAGTTCGGGCTCGGGCAGGTCGAGGTCGCGCAGGAAGCGGCCGGACATCGCCTCGTCCCAGTGCTGGCCGGTGTGCACCAGCCGGGTGGCGTCGCCGAGCTCGTGGATCAGCGGGGCGAGCTTGACCAGCTCGGGGCGGGTGCCGAGGACGACGGCGACGCTGTTCGGGGGCAGGCACATGCTCATGCGGGGGCTCCGGAGGGACGGCGCGGGGTGGGGGGAGGCGGCGCGGGGGGGGGGGGTGGGGGAGTGGGGGCTCAGGATTCGAGCGCGGTGGGGGCGCCGACGGCGACCTTCTCGGCGTTGCGCCGGGTCTTGGCCCAGCCGTTGCGGCCGAGCAGCAGCCGGACGGCGGCCCGGGCGGCGACGATGAAGAGGTGGTAGGCGTACAGCCAGACCAGGACGCCCCAGAGCAGTCCGGTGAGCCGGCTGCGGTCCGGGTGGACGGCCCTGCGGTAGGCGAGGCCCCAGAACACCATCGGCAGGGTGGCGAGCACGAAGGCGAGCAGCATCCACGGGCCGAACCGGAGCTGGAACTCGGTGGTCTCGGCGGGGAAGAGCACCAGCCCGGCGGCGGTGATGGCGAGCGAGAGCGGGAACAGCAGCACCAGCAGGACGCAGACCACCGGCTGGAGGAAGGTGTACAGCACCTCGGCCTTGCCGGCGGCCGGGTAGTGCGGGGAGCGCAGCACCCGGCCGGTGTAGCGCAGGCACTGCATGTTGCCCTGGGCCCAGCGGGTGCGCTGGGTGAGGAAGCGGCGCAGCGAGATCAGGCCCTCCTGGGAGACCTGGGCCTCGGTGACGTGGGTGAGCCGCCAGCCGGCCAGGCGCAGGTCGAGGCCGGACTCGTAGTCCTCCAGGAGGGCGCGCTCGGGCCAGGGGCGGCCGGCCCGGCCCTCCTCGGCGGTGAGCGAGTCGAGGGCGGTGAGCCGGACGAACTGGCCGTTGCCGCCGAGGCCGACGCTGCCGGTGCGGCGGCGCAGCAGTTGCATGCCGGCGTTGTTGGCCTGGAACTCGACGTCCTGCATCCGGACCAGGGCGCGGGCGAGGGCGTTGGCGGTGCGGCCGCGGCCGGGCAGCGGGCGTCGGTCGTCGGCGTTGCGCATCCGGACGCCGATCTGGACGGCGCCGGTGTCGGGGCGGCCGAGGGCCTTGGGGTTGCAGACCTGGCCGAGGGTGCCGGGGTCGAGCCGTCCGTCGGCGTCGACCACGCCGATGACCACTGCGGAGCGGTCGGTGGACTCGGGGAGCCAGGCGGAGATCTCGCGGTAGGCGGCGTTGAGCGCGGCGCCCTTGCCGATCCGGGCGTGCGGGCGGCGGCGCTGGACGAGGTGGATCCGCGGGTCGCGGGCCGCGGCGGCGAGGACGAGTTCGCGGGTGGCGTCCTCGCTGTCGTCGTCGATCACCCAGAGGTGGGCCTCGGGTGCGCTGGTCCGCAGGCCGTCCAGGGTCTGGGTGACCACGGCCTCCTCGTCGCGGCAGGGGATGACCAGGTGCCACTGGAGGGTGGCGGGGTCGCCGGGCGGGGAGGGGCGGCTGTGCCGGAAGGCGTGGCGGGAGCCGGCCCAGTACACGAGGAAGCGTCCGAAGACGAGGGCCAGGTAGCCGACGAGTGCCAGGGAGATCAGTCCGGCGAACCAGACGACGGCGTCCTGGCGGAGCACCATCCAGTCGTGCAGGGCGTCGGGCATGGCGCAGTGCTCCTCATGTTCAAAGGCTGTCAGCTCCTGTTGGTTGCGAATCGATGCTCCATTGCCGTTCAAACTCGCCAAATCGATAGTAAAGGGAGCAAACTCAAGAACTAGGGCAAAGACGGGGCAAAGTGGCCGTTCTCACCCCGCCACCCACCGCGCCGCCGTCCCGTCGGCGCCGTACCCCTCGCCCTGTGAGGACGGGCCGCCGCCGCTCCGTAGACTGTGGTCGTGAGCGACAAGGCCGACCCGAATCCGTACACCCTCCGCCCCGCCGACGGCAGCACCGGCGACGCCCTGCGCGACGTCGAACTGGCGCTCTCCGAGCGCTGGCCGGAGAACAAGCTGGAGCCCTCGCTCGACCGGATCGAGGCGCTGATGGACATCCTGGGCCAGCCCCAGCGGTCCTTCCCCTCCATCCACATCACCGGCACCAACGGCAAGACCTCCACCGCCCGGATGATCGAGCAGCTGCTCAACACCTTCGAGCTGCGCACCGGCCGCTACACCAGCCCGCACGTGGAGAGCGTCACCGAGCGGATCACCCTGGACGGCGCCCCGATCAGCCCGGAGCGCTTCGTCGAGGTCTACCGCGACATCGAGCCCTACGTGCAGATGGTCGACGCCGCGAAGCCCGTCCCGATGTCCTTCTTCGAGGTGCTCACCGGCATGGCCTACGCGGCCTTCGCGGACGCCCCGGTGGACGTCGGGGTGATCGAGGTCGGCATGGGCGGCTCCTGGGACGCCACCAACGTCATCGACTCCGCCGTCGCCGTGATCACCCCGATCGGGCTGGACCACACCGACAAGCTCGGCAACACCACCGGCGAGATCGCGGTCGAGAAGTCCGGGATCATCAAGTCCGGCGCCGTCGCCGTGGTCGCCCAGCAGCAGCTGGACGCCGCCCAGGTCATCCTGCGCCGGGCCGTCGAGGTGGACGCCACGGTCGCCCGCGAGGGCATGGAGTTCGGCGTGATCCGCCGTGAGCTCGCCGTCGGCGGCCAGCTGGTGACGCTGCGCGGACTCGGCGGCGAGGAGTACGAGGACGTCTTCATCCCGCTGCACGGCGAGTACCAGGCGCACAACGCGGCGCTGGCGCTGGCCGCGGTCGAGGCCTTCTTCGGCGTCGGCGGCGCCCGCGGCGGCCAGCTGGACGTCGACAAGGTCCGCCAGGGCTTCTCCGGCGTCTCCTCGCCGGGCCGCCTGGAGATCGTCCGCCGCAGCCCCACGATCATCCTCGATGCCGCGCACAACCCGCACGGCGCCCGGGCCACCGTCTCCGCGATCTCCGAGTCCTTCGGCTTCACCCGCCTGGTCGGCGTGATCGGGACCTCGGGGGACAAGGACGTGGCCGGCGTGCTGGAGGCCTTCGAGCCGATCCTGGCCGAGGTCGTCATCACCCAGAACTCCACCCACCGCGCCATGGACGTGGACGCCCTCGCGGCCCTGGCCGTGGAGATCTTCGGCGACGACCGCGTCCAGGTCGAGCCCCGCCTCGACGACGCCATCACCGCGGCCGTCACCCTGGCCGAGGAGGAGGGCGACCTCGGTGGCGCCGGGGTGCTGGTCACCGGTTCGGTCATCACGGTGGGCGAGGCCCGCCTGCTGCTCGGGAGGAAGTGACATGAGGACGCTCTGCTCCTCGACGCTGATCGGCGAAGCGCTCCTGATCATGTTCGCGGCGCTGGTCGCGATGCAGCTCTCCAGCGTCTCGACGGCCACCGTCTGGATCGTCAGCGGCATCGCGATGGCGCTCTGCATCGCGCTCTGCGGCATGATCAACCGCCCCGGCGCGGTGCAGATCGGCTGGGCGCTGCAGATCGGCCTGATCGCCAGCGGCTTCGTCCTGCCGACCATGTTCGGCCTCGGCGTGGTCTTCGCCGGCCTGTGGTGGTGCTCGGTGCACTACGGCCGCAAGGTCGACGAGTTCAAGGCCGCCCGCGCCGCCGCCGAGGCCCAGGCCGCCTGAACCCGGTCGGGTGGGCGCAACCGACCGGTCGTTCACGCAAGGTAACCTCTGCCCCATACCGCATGTCGTACCAGATCACCAGGAGACGCACCGTGTCCCAGCGCACTCTCGTCCTGCTCAAGCCCGACGCCGTCCGCCGCGGCCTGGCGGGCGAGATCATCAGCCGCATCGAGCGCAAGGCCGGCTGGCAGCTGACCGCGGTCGAGCTGCGCACCTTCGACCGGGAGACCCTGGAGACGCACTACGCCGAGCACGTCGGCCGTCCGTTCTACGAGCCGCTGCTGGAGTTCATGACCTCCGGCCCCTCGATCGCGATGATCGTCGAGGGCGAGGAGGTCGTGAAGGGCATCCGGATGCTGGCCGGCGCCACCAACCCGCTGGAGGCCGGCTCCGGCACCATCCGCGGCGACTACGCGACGATCACCCGCGAGAACCTGATCCACGCCTCCGACTCCCCGGAGTCCGCCGAGCGCGAGATCAAGATCTTCTTCCCCGCGAACGCCTGATCCCGGCTCCGTCGGAGACGGACCCTCAGGGCGACACGCCCGGCAGGACGTTCGTACCGCCCCGGTCGGGACCATTGGCCCGGCCGGGGCATTCTTATCGTGAAATAGGGAACTGGGAACGCCGACACGGCGTCCCAATGCTCGGAGAAGCGATCACGCTCCGGACAATGGACGGTATGCCCCGCGTCGATGTCCGTGCCGTGCGGCGTGACTACGATGGACGCGACTCAAGGGCCCGGTACGGCAGCTCAGCTGGTCTCCGCCCAAGCGTGGGCGCGCATCCGTCCACCCCCAAGAACTCCGAGCCCGGGAAGGCACCCACACCCCATGGCGAGCAACCTGTCCTTCATCGGCCGCGACTTGGCGATCGACCTCGGAACAGCCAACACGCTGGTGTACGTCAGGGGCAAGGGGATCGTCCTCAACGAGCCGTCCGTCGTCGCGGTCAACACCAACACCGGCGGCATCCTGGCGGTCGGCGCCGAGGCCAAGAAGATGATCGGCCGCACGCCCGGCAACATCGTCGCCATCCGCCCGCTCAAGGACGGCGTGATCGCCGACTTCGAGATCACCGAGCGGATGCTGCGCTACTTCATCCTCAAGATCCACCGCCGCCGCTACCTGGCCCGCCCGCGGGTCGTGGTCTGCGTGCCCTCCGGCATCACCGGCGTCGAGCGCCGCGCCGTCATCGAGGCCTCCTCGCAGGCCGGCGCCCGCCAGGTGCACATCATCGAGGAGCCGATGGCCGCCGCGATCGGCGCGGGCCTGCCCGTCCACGAGGCCACCGGCAACATGGTCGTCGACATCGGCGGCGGCACCACCGAGGTCGCCGTCATCTCCCTCGGCGGCATCGTCACCGCCCAGTCCATCCGGGTGGCCGGCGACGAGCTGGACAACGCGATCGTCCAGCACATCAAGAAGGAGTACTCGCTCCTCCTCGGCGAGCGCAGCGCCGAACAGATCAAGATGAGCATCGGCAGCGCCTTCGGCCTGGAGGGCGAGAAGGACGAGCACGCCGAGATCCGCGGCCGCGACCTGGTCAGCGGCCTGCCCAAGACCGTCGTCATCTCCGCCGCCGAGGTCCGCGCCGCCATCGACGAGCCGGTCAACTCGATCATCGACGCGGTCAAGACCACCCTCGACCAGTGCCCGCCCGAACTGGCCGGCGACGTCATGGACCGCGGCATCGTGCTCACCGGCGGCGGCGCCCTGCTGCGCGGCCTGGACGAGCGGCTGCGCCGCGAGACCGGCATGCCGATCCACATCGCCGAGAACCCGCTCGACTCCGTCGCGCTCGGCTCCGGCAAGTGCGTCGAGGAGTTCGAGGCGCTCCAGCAGGTACTGGACGCCTCGCCGCGCCGTTAGCACCACGACGACAATCCGACACTCAACTGAACGGGCCGCCGCCCGGGCCCCACAGCCCCGGGCGGCCGCCAGGTACGAAGGGGCAGTACCAGCACCGTGAGGGACACACGAGAGAGCCGGCTGCTGCTCATCCTGCTGGTGGCCGTCGCCTTCGCGCTCATCACCGTGGACATCAAGGGCGGTGAGGACTCCCCGCTCGGCCCGGCCCGGCACGCCGCCGCGAAGGTCCTCGGCCCGGTCGAGCGCGGCGCCGCCACCGTCGTGGACCCGGTCGCGGACACCGTCCGCGCCTTCCGCGACGCCGCCACCGACAGCGGCCGCACCGACCAGCTCGCCCGCGAGAACACCGAACTGCGGCAGAAGCTCGCCTCCTCCGACATGGCCACCGGGCGCACCAAACAGCTCGACGACCTGCTGCGCACCGCCGGCGCCGGCGGCTACACCGTCAAGGCCGCCCAGGTCATCGCGATCGGCCCGGCCCAGGGCTTCTCCTGGACCATCACCGTCGACGCCGGCAGCGACGACGGCCTCACCCGCGACATGACCGTCATCAACGGCCAGGGCCTGGTCGGCCGGATCACCACCGTCGGCCCGACCACCGCCACCGTGCTGCTCGCCTCCGACCCCGGCTTCTCGGCCGGCACCCGGCTGGAGGGCAGCGGCGAGATCGGCTTCGCCTCCGGCGGCGGCGACAGCCCGATGAAGGTCTCCCTGCTCAACGGGAAGGCCCAGGTCAAGACCGGCGACCGGCTGGTCACCTTCGGCTCGCAGAGCGGCCGCCCGTTCGTACCCGGCGTCCCGGTCGGCAAGGTCGTCGAGGTCCAGGCCAACGCCGGCCAGCTGACCAAGACCGTCCTGGTCGAGCCCTTCGTCCAGTTCACCCGACTGGACCTGGTCGGCGTGGTCGTCGTGCCCCCGCGCACCGACCCGCGCGACGCCGTGCTCCCGCCCGCCCCCACCCCGGGGCAGAGCCAGGCCCCGGCCGCGCCCGCCCAGCCGCAGGGCTCCGCGCCCGCCGCCCCGCCCGCCAAGCCCACTGGGGGGAACTGAGCCATGCGCCTCGCCCGCATCCCCGTCTCGGCCGTCCTGATCCTGCTCGGCCTGATCCTCCAGGTCAGCGTCTTCGGCCGGCTCCAGCTCCCGGGAGCCACCCCGGACATACTGCTGCTCGTCGTGGTCGGCCTGGCCATGGTCTACGGGCCGACCGGCGGCTGCCTGGTCGGCTTCTCGGCCGGCCTGCTGGCCGACCTCGCACCGCCCTCCGACCACGCGATCGGCCGCTACGCCCTGGTGCTCTGCCTGATGGGCTACGCCGCCGGGCTGCTGCGCCCCGAGCACGGCCGCCAGCGCTCCGTCTCCAGCGCGCTGCTGGTGGTCGGCGCCGCGGCGATCGCCTCCACCCTGCTGTACGCGATGGTCGGCGCCCTGGTCGGCGACACCGCGGCCCGGCACGTCGGCCTCGGCGGCCTGGTGATCAGCGCCCTGCTGTACGACCTGCTGCTGGCCCCGTTCGTGGTGCCGCTGGTGATGCTGTTCGGCCGCCGCTTCGGCCGCGACCCGGTGGCCGCCGCCAGCGATGACGACGACGGCGGCCCGGGCCTGGGCACGCTGGCCCGCTACCGCACCACCCGCGAGGTCTCCAGCGGCCCGTCGTACAAGAAGCGGCGCGTGCCCGGCTTCGCCCGGCGCCCGTAACCGGCCGGTCCAGGCCCGCCCCCAGACCTCCTGACCCTCCCGCACCCCTGGAGCGCACGAGACGTGAGCAACATCCCCGAGACCGGCCGTACCCGGCGGGTGACGATCCGTCTGGTGGTGCTGCAGATCCTGGTGCTGTCGCTGCTCGCCACCCTGGGCGGACGGCTCTGGTACCTGCAGATCCGCAACGCCAAGGAGTACACCGCCAAGGCGACCGGCAACCACATCCGCGAGGTGGTCGAACCGGCCGTCCGCGGCGAGATCCTGGACGCCTCCGGGCGGATCCTGGCCGGCAACGAGACCCGGCTGGTGGTGTCCGTCAGCCGCACCTCGCTGCTCCAGCAGAAGGACGGCGGCAAGGGGGTGCTCGGCCGGCTCGCCGAGGTGCTCGGGATGCCCGCCAAGGACGTCCAGGAGAAGGTCCGGCTCTGCGACGCCAAGACCCAGCAGCCCTGCTGGAACGGTTCCCCCTACCAGCCGATCCCGGTCACCAAGGAGGCGACCACCCAGCAGGCGATGCAGATAATGGAGCGCCGCGAGGACTTCCCCGGGGTCACCGCGCAGCCCACCGCCGTGCGCCGCTACACCGGCGCCGAGGGCGCCAACATGGCCCAGGTGCTCGGCTACCTCTCGCCGGTCACCGACGACGAGGTCAGCAAGACCGCCGGCAAGAGCGGCCTGGACCGCTACCTGCCGGCCGACCAGATCGGCCGGGCCGGCCTGGAGTCGGTGTACGACCGCGACCTGCGCGGCACCGCCGGCATCACCAAGCTGGAGGTCGACAACCTCGGCCGGGTGATCGGCACCGCCGGCACCGTCGCCCCGCAGACCGGCAACAACCTGGTCACCAGCATCGACGCCCGGGTGCAGAAGGTCGTCGAGGACAACCTCGGGCAGGCCATGGCCGACGCCCGGAACACCTTCGACAAGGTCACCAACCGCAACTACGAGGCCGACTCCGGCGCCGCCGTCGTGATGGACGTGCACACCGGCCGGATCGTCGCGATGGCCAGCGCCCCGACCTACGACCCCAACCTCTGGGTGGGCGGCATCAGCGGCAAGGACTACCAGTCGCTGACCAGCAAGGACTCCAACTTCCCGCTGCTGAACCGGGCCATACAGGGTCAGTCCGCCCCCGGCTCGACCTTCAAGGTCGTCTCCACCACCGCCGCCGTGCAGGCCGGCTACTCGCTGGACGGCACCTACCCGTGCCCCAAGAGCCTCACCATCGGCGGCCGCGAGTTCAAGAACTTCGAGAGCGAGAACTTCGGCTCCATCTCCCTGGAGAAGGCGCTGGAGGTCTCCTGCGACACTGTCTTCTACGGCCTGGCGTACGACCAGTGGATGAAGGACGGCGGCATCAAGCCGAAGAACCCGGGCGACTGGTTCTTCAAGACCGCCCACGAGTTCGGCCTCGGCGCCAAGACCGGCATCGACCTGCCGGCCGAGGTCCCCGGCCGGGTGCCGGACCGGCAGTGGAAGCAGTCCTTCTACGACAACAACAAGGACGCCTGGTGCGCCCAGGCGCAGAAGGGCGGCAACAGCTTCTCGGACCAGATCGCCCGGGAGAACTGCGTCGACGGCTACCAGATGCGCGCCGGTGACGCCGTCAACTTCGCGATCGGCCAGGGCGACACCCTCGTCACCCCGGTCCAGATGGCCCGGATCTACTCGGCGCTGGCCAACGGCGGCACCTTCTACCGGCCGACCATCGCCAAGGCGGTGATAAGCCCGAGCGGGGACCTCGTCCGCGACATCGCCCCGCACGAGGACGCCAAGTTCCCCGGCGACCAGAAGCTGCTCAGCTACATCGACCAGGCCACCGCCGGCGTCATCACCAGCGGCACCGCCGCCTGGAAGTTCGCCGGGGCCGGCTGGCCGCAGAACAAGATCGAGCTGCACGCCAAGACCGGCACCGCCGAGGTCGAGGGCAAGCAGACCACCTCCTGGCTGACCACGTACAGCAAGGACTACGCCGTCGTCATGACGATCAGCCAGGGCGGCACCGGCTCCGGCGGCTCCGGCGACGCCGTGCGCCGGATCTACCAGGCGCTGTACGGCGTGGACGACAAGGGCAACATCGACAACAGCAAGGCGCTGCTGCCCGCCCCGCAGGGCCAGCTGCCGAAGTTCAACCCGGACGGCACCGCGATCATCAAGCCGGCCTCGTACGACGCCGGTGCGGCCCAGGGGGCCTCCGTCGCGCCGCTCGCCCCGGCCGCGCCGGTGCTGCTGGACGCCGCCCCGGCGCAGGCGGACGCCGCCCCGGCGGCGGCCTTCCTCGACCCGGCACCCCCGGCCGACAGCCCGGCGTCGTACACCGCGGCCGCCGCGGCCCTCGAACCGAACCGCCCGGGAAGGGGACGGGCATGACCTCCTACGGCTCGTACCGGCAGCTGCGGCTGAGCCCGCAGCGCAGCGGGGTCTCCAAGGCCCTGGCCAAGGACTCCCCGCTCTGGCGGCTGGACTGGATACTGCTGCTGGCCGGCCTGGCCCTCTCGCTCCTCGGCTCGCTGCTGGTCTGGTCGGCCACCCGCGGGCGCGACAACCTCACCCACGGGGACCCGCAGTACTTCCTCTACCGGCACCTGACGAACTTCGTGATCGGCCTGGTGCTGTGCGCCGTGGTGATAGCGATAGGAGCACGGCGGGTCCGCACCCTCGTGCCCTTCGTCTACGTCGGCGTGATCCTGCTGCTGATGGCGACGCTCAGCCCGATCGGCTCCACCGTCAACGGCGCCCACTCGTGGATCCAGCTCGGCGGCGGCTTCTCCGTCCAGCCGGCCGAGTTCGCGAAGGTCGCCATCCTGCTGGCGATGGCCGTCGTGCTGTCGGACCAGGTCGACGCGGGGGAGCGGGAGTTCCCCTCGCACCGGGCGGTGTTCCGGGGCCTGGTCTGGGCCTGCCTGCCGATGGGCCTGGTGCTGCTGATGCCGGACGCCGGGTCGGTCATGGTGATGTCCGCGATCGTGCTCGGCATCCTGCTCGGCTCCGGCGCCGCCAACCGCTGGGTGCTCGGCATCCTGGCGCTCGGCGTCAGCGGGAGCATCGCGATCTGGAAGCTCGGGCTGCTCAGCCAGTACCAGATCGACCGCTTCGCGGCCTTCGCCAACCCGCAGCTCGACCCCAACGGCGTCGGCTACAACACCGCCCAGGCCCGGATCGCGATCGGCTCGGGCGGACTGACCGGCAAGGGGCTGTTCCACGGCACCCAGACCATCGGGCAGTTCGTGCCGGAGCAGCAGACCGACTTCGTGTTCACCGTCGCCGGCGAGGAGCTGGGCTTCGTCGGAGCGCTGGCCATCATCTCGCTGGTCGGCGTGATCCTCTGGCGGGCCTGCCGGATCGCCCGCCAGGCCACCGACCTGTACGGGACGATCGTGGCGGCCGGGATCATCGCCTGGTTCTCCTTCCAGGCCTTCGAGAACATCGGGATGTGCCTGGGCATCATGCCCGTCGCGGGCATCCCGCTGCCCTTCGTCTCCTACGGCGGCTCCTCGATGTTCGCGGTCTGGATCGGCATCGGGCTGCTGCAGGCGGTGCGCAGCCAGCGGCCGATAGCGGCCTGAGCTCGGCTCCCCGGAGTCGTCGGCTCCCCAGGGCCGGTCCGGATTCCTCCGGACCGGCCCTTCTCCGTTGCGGGAGAAGAGAGTTGACGCTACGTCAGACCGGTTGCAGCAGGCAGTCGGCGGCGGTCAGGACCGCCCGGGTCTGGTGGGCCAGCTGCTCCTGGACCGGCACCCAGCGGGCCCCGAAGCGGTGCCGCAGCCGGTCCAGGCTGTCCGCGACGACGGCGCGGGCGCGCTCCCGGGTGGCCTCGGCGGCCGGACCGCGGGCATCGGCGAGCAGCCGCAGCAGGATCGAGGCGACCCGCAGCGGCAGCCGGGCGGCGACCAGCCCGGCCGTGGTCGCCCGGGCGGCGCTCAGCGGGCCGGGGCACCACAGCTCCAGCCACTCGGCGGCCATCCGCGGGGCCACCGCCAGGTTGAACTCGACGGTGCGCACCAGCGGGCCGTACGCCTCCCGGGCCTGGGCCGGGACGCGGGCGAGCAGCGCGTCGAGCTGCTCGGTGCGCAGGGTGAGCTCGCGGGCCGCCTCGCCGACGGCCCGCGGCCCGGCCGGATGGATCCGGGCGTCGCCGACCGCGTCCACGGCCCACATCGGGACCTCCAGGACGGCGGTCACCCCGCCGTACCGGGCCGCGTACGACCAGGTGGACAGCTCGGGCTCGTCCGGCAGCGCCCGGGGGGTGCCGGTGCTGCCGGGCGGCGGCATCAGATAGGTGCCGGGGGCGGGGCTGGACCAGCCGACCGCGTCGTAGGAGTCCACGTCGAGCGGGATGCCGGCCCGGTCCGCGGAGCGGGCGAAGCGCTCGGCCAGGCCGCGCACCGGGCCGGTCAGCTGGACGAAGGCGCCGCCGAAGTCCACCCCGTGCAGCGAGCACTGCAGGAAGGGGCGCAGCTCGTCGATCAGCCCGGTCAGCGCCAGGCTCTCCGGCATCGGCGGGCGGCCGGAGCCGGGGGCGGGCAGCAGTTCGGGCTGCTCCTCGAAGGCGGGGCGGAAGAAGTGCTCGTAGTGGCGGCGCATGGTGAGCGGGCCGTCCAGCCAGCCGGCGTTGAGGGCGGCGCCGTCCGGGTCCAGGCAGAGCAGCAGATGCCAGGACAGGCCGGGCCGCGCGGGGCGCTCCAGCAGCACCTCGGCCAGCCGGACGGCGGCGGCGGTGCCGATCGGCTCGTTCGGGTGCGGGCCGCCGACCACCAGGGCGGCGCGCGGCCCGCGGTCCACCGAGAGCAGCAGCAGCGGGCGCCCGGCCCGGGAGCGGCCCACCTCGCGCAGCCGGCAGCGGTCGGGGTGGCGCAGGGCGAGGCGGCGGGCCGCGCTCTCGGCCTGGGCCGCGGTGGGGTAGCGGGCCGGCCGGGCGTCGGGGGCGCGCAGGGCCAGGGGCCGGACCCGCCGACCGGTGTCGGTCATGGTTCTCCTTGCGACCGGTCGCACGGCCGCCGGGGCGCGCGGGAGTGCCGCGCCGCCGGACGCGGCCTGCGGGCCGGGGGGACGGGCTCCGCGGGGCCTGGGGAGGGGGCCGCGCGGGGACGGGGGAGGGCGTACGGGGGCGAGCGGGCCGCCGGGGAGTCGGCGTTGGCCGAGCGTACGACCCAACTCCCGTCTCCGGAAGGGGTGCAGGGCCTCGAGCAGGGCCCTGTCAGTACCGCACGGGCGTTCCGGGCGTGTCAACGGCGGACGGGGCCGGGCGGCGGGCGCGCACCGCGCGTGCCGGGGCGGTCACCGGCGGGTGCCGATCGCGCCGGGGCGCACCGGCGGGCAACCGCCCCGGACGGGTCGTTCCCCGGATTGGGCTACCCTTGAGGGTCACCCCTCCCGTGCCGACTCGCGGCATCGAATCACGTCGTAAGGGTTCCTAGTACATGACTGTCGAATCGGTCTTCCCACGCCTGGAGGCCCTCCTCCCGCACGTCCAGAAGCCGATCCAGTACGTCGGCGGCGAGCTCAACTCGACCGTCAAGGACTGGGACGCCTGCGACGTCCGCTGGGCACTGATGTACCCCGACGCCTACGAGGTCGGGCTGCCCAACCAGGGCGTCATGATCCTCTACGAGGTGCTGAACGAGCGCGAGGGCGTGCTCGCCGAGCGCACCTACAGCGTCTGGCCGGACCTCGAGGCCCTGATGCGCGAGCACCGGGTGCCGCAGTTCACGGTGGACGCCCACCGCCCGGTCAAGGCCTTCGACGTGTTCGGGCTCTCGTTCTCCACCGAGCTCGGCTACACCAACATGCTGACCGCGCTCGACCTGGCCGGCATCCCGCTGGAGGCCAAGGACCGGACCGACGAGGACCCGATCGTCCTGGCCGGCGGCCACGCGGCGTTCAACCCGGAGCCGATCGCGGACTTCCTGGACTGCGCGGTGATCGGCGACGGCGAGCAGGCCGTCCTCGACATCACGGAGATCATCCGCGCCTGGAAGGCCGAGGGCCGCCCGGGCGGGCGCGACGAGCTGCTGCTGCGCCTGGCGCGCACCGGCGGCGTGTACGTGCCGAAGTTCTACGACGTGGAGTACCTGGCCGACGGCCGGATCGGCCGCGTCGTGCCGAACGCCCCGGGCGTGCCGTGGCGGGTGTCCAAGCACACCGTGATGGACCTGGACGAGTGGCCGTACCCCAAGCAGCCGTTGGTCCCGCTCGCGGAGACGGTGCACGAGCGGATGTCCGTGGAGATCTTCCGCGGCTGCACCCGCGGCTGCCGCTTCTGCCAGGCCGGCATGATCACGCGCCCCGTGCGGGAGCGAAGCATCACCGGCATCGGCGAGATGGTCGAGCGCGGGCTCAAGGCGACCGGCTTCGAGGAGGTCGGCCTGCTGTCGCTGTCCAGCGCCGACCACACCGAGATCGGTGACATCGCCAAGGGGCTGGCCGACCGCTACACCGAGGACAAGATCGGCCTGTCGCTGCCGTCCACCCGCGTCGACGCCTTCAACATCGACCTCGCCAACGAGCTGTCCCGCAACGGGCGCCGCTCGGGCCTCACCTTCGCCCCCGAGGGCGGCAGCGAGCGCATGCGCAAGGTGATCAACAAGATGGTGTCGGAGGAGGACCTGATCCGCACCGTCGCCACCGCCTACGGCAACGGCTGGCGCCAGGTGAAGCTGTACTTCATGTGCGGCCTGCCCACCGAGACCGACGAGGACGTGCTCCAGATCGGCGAGATGGCGAAGAACGTCATCCAGAAGGGCCGCGAGGTCACCGGCCAGAACGACATCCGCTGCACCGTCTCCATCGGCGGGTTCGTGCCCAAGCCGCACACCCCGTTCCAGTGGGCCCCGCAGCTGTCCGCCGAGGCCACCGACGCCCGTCTGGCCAAGCTGCGCGACTCCATCCGCGGCGACCGCAAGTACGGCAAGAACATCGGCTACCGCTACCACGACGGCAAGCCCGGCATCGTCGAGGGCCTGCTCTCCCGTGGCGACCGCCGGATCGGCGCGGTCATCCGCGCGGTCTACGAGGACGGCGGCCGCTTCGACGGCTGGCGCGAGTACTTCTCGTACGACCGCTGGATGCTCTCCGCCGAGAAGGGCCTGGCCGCCACCGGCGTCGACGTCGACTGGTACACCACCCGCGAGCGCTCCTACGAGGAGGTGCTGCCCTGGGACCACCTGGACAGCGGCCTCGACAAGGACTGGCTGTGGGAGGACTGGCAGGACGCCCTGGAGGAGGTCGAGGTCGACGACTGCCGCTGGACGCCGTGCTTCGACTGCGGCGTGTGCCCCCAGATGGACACGGCCATACAAATCGGCCCGACGGGAAAGAAGCTGCTCCCGCTGACCGTCGTCGGCGGCGCTGACCAGCAGAAGTAGGCGGCGGCGTGGGTGACACGGCGAGTGAACTGTGTGACTTACTTCACAGGCTCTCGGAGGGTGAGCGGGAGCTCGTCCTAGGCGCGCTCGGTATGACGCGCGCCCCGGGCGGGCCCGCCGCCGCTGCCGTCCGGGAGGCCCGGCAAGGTGGCCGGAGGACCCCTCTGCCCGCCGCCCGGAGTGCCCCGGGCATCGAGTCCTCGATCGAGTGGGTCTGAGGCTCTGAGGCCATGCGTAGAGCCCTCCCTGGTCTCTTAGGTTCTAGTGGTCGTTGCAACACCCCAGCTCAAGGGGTGTTATGGACTTCGAGATTCGGAAGGACCGGGGTGCCAAGGGGCCTCGTCTGAC
>NZ_JBVIWC010000038.1:0-65338 GCF_055594965.1 Kitasatospora sp. NPDC040550
TGCAGGGGGGACCCTGTGGGAGAGTAGGACGCCGCCGAACAATCATTCAGAGAAGGCCCACCCGGGTTACCGGGTGGGCCTTTTCGCATTTCCGGGGAAGGGGAGACCCGCACTGTGACGCAGGTCACGCCGGATCAAGAACCTGCGCGCCGGATCGGGCGTCTGGCTGGTGTGAGATCACGCAGGAGAGCACTGGACGAGCTGGACGAGGAACGCCTCCTCCGGCTGGTGGCCAGGGGCGACCGCGGGGCGTTCGACGAGCTGTACAGCCGGACGTCACCGTGGTTGGCGGTGCGGTTGCGCCGTCGCTGCTCGGACGAGCAGATCGTCGCCGAGGTCATGCAGGAGACGTATCTGGCGGTGTGGCGCGCGGCCGGCGCGTTCGCCGGGAGCGCCGTGGGCGGTTCGGCCGTGGGGTGGCTGTGGACGATCGCGGCGCGCCGGCTGGTCGACGCGTTCCGGCGCCGGGCCCACCACGCCGAGCCGCCGGTGGCGGCCGCCGAGCGGGCGGTGGTGCCCGGGGCGGAGGAGGAGGCGCTCGCCGGGACGGTCGGCGGTGACGTGGGCGACGCGCTGCGGCGCCTGGCGCCGGAACTGCGCGAGGTATTGCAGGCCACGGTGCTGGACGGGCTGTCCGTCCGGGAGACCGCCGTGCTGCTCAGACTGCCCGAAGGCACGGTCAAGACCCGTGCCCGGCGGGCCCGGATCGCGATGCGGGAGGCACTGGCATGACGGAGGAACACGCGTCCCGGCGGCTGATCGCCGACTACGCGCGGGGGGACGCGGCGATGGCCGCGGACACGGTGTGGGCGCTGGAGGCCCACTTGGAGACCTGTGCGCCGTGCCGGGCGCTGCTGGCGGCCTCGGTCGTCACCGAGGCGCCTGACGTCGCCGTGCTGCTGGACACCGTCCGGACCGGCCTGGCCCCGCAGTTGGACGCCGCGGTCCGGGCGCCCGCCCGGCGGCGCCGTCCGCGGTGGGTGTCGGCCTGGCTGACGCCCGCGATGGGGCCGTGGCTGGCGATGACCGCCGTGGTCACCCTGCTGGCGCTGCTCATGGACGCGGTCGCGCCGTCGGGGTCGCTCGGCGCCGCCTCGCCGGTGTCGCTGCTGGCGCCCGTGCTGCCGCTGTTCGGCGTCGCCGCGGCGTGGTCGCGGGCCCTGGACCCGGCGTACGAGCTGACCGCCTCGACCGCCCGCGCGGGCCTGCCGCTGCTGCTCAGGCGCACCACGGCGGTGCTCGCCGTGGTCGTGCCCGGGCTCCTGCTGGCGGGCCGGCTGACCGGCACGATGACGGCCGCTCAGTGGCTGCTGCCTTCGCTGGCCTTCACGTCCACGGCGCTGGCCCTGGGCAGCGTCGTCGGGGTGACCCGCGCCGCGACTGCTCTGGCCGCTCTCTGGAGCGTCGCCGTACTGGTGCCCGCCGGGGTCACCGGACGTGCCCCCGCGGCCCTGTGGTCCGCCCTGGAGCCGGGCCGGCTGCCGGTGTGGGGCCTGCTCCTCGTGCTGGGGGTCGCCGCCGTGATCGCCCGCCGGAACGCCTACTCAACGTTGTGACAACACCATCGACCCTCGAAAGGGGCCACCGCATGGCGCCCATGACGAGCGCGGCCGACATCGCGCCGAAGACCTACGCCTGGGAGATCCGGGCCAGTGACCTGAGAGTCCGGGTGGGCCGGAAGAAGATGGCCGTCGACGGACTGGACCTCTCCCTCGGGCTCGGGGCCCACGGCCTGCTGGGGCCCAACGGCGCGGGCAAGACCAGCCTGATCCGGGCGCTCGCGACGGTGCTGCGACCGGCCGGCGGCGAGCTGGAGCTGCTCGGCACCTCCGTCGGCGGGCTGGGCGACCACCGGGCGCTGCGGCGCCGGATCGGCTACCTGCCGCAGGACTTCGGCTACTACAAGCGCTTCACCGTGCGTGAGTTCGTGGAGTACATGGCCTGGTTGAAGGAGGTGCCGAAGCCGGACATCCCCGCGGCCGTCCAGCGGGCCGTCGAGCGGGTGGGCCTGGCGGACCGCGCCGACCACCGGATGAAGACGCTGTCCGGCGGCATGGTGCGGCGGGCCGGCATCGCCCAGGCGATCGTCAACGACCCCGCGGTGCTGCTGCTGGACGAGCCGACGGCCGGCCTGGACCCGGCGCAGCGGCTGCGCTTCCGCGAACTGCTCCAGGAACTGGGCCGGGACACCTGCGTGGTCGTCTCCACCCACCTGGTCGAGGACGTCGCGGCGGCCTGTACCGACGTGGTGCTGTTCGCGGACGGCCGCCTCGTCTTCCAGGGCACCCCGGACGACCTGGCCGCCGCGGGCGGCAGCGAGTACCCGGGCGACAGCCCGCTGGAGCGCGGCTACTCGGCCCTGCTCCGTGACTCCGGACAGCAGGGAGGCAACTGGTGAACGCCCGGGTGCTGCGCACCGAGTTGAGGCGCTCCGTCGCCCCGTGGGCCGGTCTGGTCGTCCTGGGCGGCAGCCTGGCGGTCCTCTACGCCATCAACGGGCTGTGGTGGCAGGGCACCGCGGCGTGGACCGGGCAGTGGACGTCGATGGCGCTGACGACCCGCTCGATGCTGGCCTACCTGTGGCCGCTCTCGGTGGGTTTCGGCGCGGTGTACGGGCTGCGCGACTCCCGCTCGCGGACGGCCGAACTGCTGGCGAGCACGCCGCGGCCGGCCTGGCGCCGTGCGGCGCTGCCGGCCGGTGCGCTGGCGCTCGCGCTGGTGTCGGGCTTCGGCCTGCTCGTCCTGTGGGGCGGGAGCCAGGTGGCCCTCGGCGAGAGCGACTACCTGCCGGCGGGGTGGCTGCCGATCTCGCTGGTGGCGGCACTGGCCCTGGTCGCGGGCGCCGTGTTCGGGATGGGCCTCGCGCGGACCCTGCCCTCGGTGCTGACCCCGCCGATCCTGGTGGTGGGTTCCCTGCTGACGGTCATGTACCTGCGGCAGACCACCGACGCGGCGCTGCCGTCCGGCCAGGCGCCGAACCGTCTCTCCCAGCTGTCGCCGGTGACCGACATGCCGCGCGAGGTGCTGCTGACCCTGTCCGGGTCGGTGGACCTGGGGCAGGCGCTGTGGTTCCTCGGTCTGCTCGGCACCGGCTTCGCGCTGCTGACGGCCGCGACCACCCGGGCCCGGCTGTTCGCGGCGGCTCCCGTGCTGGCCGGTGCGGCGCTGGCCCTGCTGGTCCTGCCGGCCGACCCGCGCGACACCTGGGTGGTCGACCGGGCCGCCGCGGCCCTGGTCTGCGACGGTCCGGTGTGCGTGACCCGGGCGAACGGCGCGCAGCTGCCCGTACTCGCGCCCTCCGGCAAGGAGGCGCTGCGGGTGCTGCACGACGCCCTGGGCGACCGGGCGCCGGCCACGGTCCACGAGGAGACCACGCTGCGCGCGACCGGCGACGAGCGCCGGCTCTCCGGCGACACGGTGCTGGTCGACCTCGACGACCCGCTGATCGCCCGGGCGACGGGGGCGGAGCTGACCCGGCTGCTGGTCGCCCAGGGCCTGGCGCCGAACTGCCGGCCGCGCACCCCGTGGGAGGGCGGGGGACTGAACGCCGTCCCGGCGCAGAGCCTCGTCGCGAGCTGGGCCCTCGGGGACCGTCAGGTCCAGCCGTTGCAGAAGCCGGAGCACGACAGGTTCTCGCAGCTCGCTTGGACGAGTGCGACGGCGGCCTGGGAGAAGCTGAACGCGCTGCCGCCGGCCGAGCAGCGGGTGCGGATCGCCGAGGTCCGGGCCGCCGCGCTGGCCTGCGGGGACGAGCTGGCGCCGCTGACGGGGGAGGCGTCCCGATGAGGTGGCTGACCCTGTACGCGCGCTCGCGGGAGGTGCCCGCCTCGGCGGTCGTCGTCCTGCTCGCCGTCCTGGCGGGGTGGGCCTTCGACCACGACGGCCCGGGGCCGATGGACCTGGTGACGGTCGTCCTGGTCCTCACCGTGAGCGTGTCGGCCGCCTCCGTCGGGCTCGGCGGGCAGGACGCCGCGCTGGACCGGACGGCCGCGGTGCGGTGGGCGCCCCGCCGGGCGGCGCACGTCCTGTTGATCGGTGCGGTCGCCGCCGCGGCGCTGCTGGCGCTCCGGCTGCTGGGGGCGGAGCCCGCCCCGGCCGGGTACGTGGTCCGGGACGCCGCAGGCCTGGCCGGTCTGGCCGGGCTCGGGGCGGTGCTGTGCGGGGCGCACCTCGCCTGGATCCTGCCGACCGCCTGGCTCGCGGTCACCGTCTCCACCCCGCCCGCGCCCGGCACCGCGGGGGAGGTGGTGCACTGGATGACCTTCTCGCCGGCCACCACGGTGTCCACCGGGACGGCGTGGGTGCTGCTGGCGGTCGGTACCGTGCTGTACGCCGTGGTGGGCCCGAGGCGCTGACCGTCCGGCCCGTCGAGCGCGGGGGCCGGGTCCCCGGGGAGTCCCCGGGGACCCGGCCGTTTCACGTCCCCGTGGTGTACGGGGTCAGGTCGACGTTCCAGGTGTGGTTGCCGCCCTCGTGGACGGTGATCGCGACCGGCTCGTCCGGGTGCTCGGGGTCGAACTCCGAGTGCACGCTGTGGGTGACCACGGGGCTGGTCCAGGCGGGCAGGTTCCGGTTCCAGGTGCCCGCCTTCGGGGCGACCTTCCAGCGGAACGAGACGCTGTACTGCTTGAGCCAGTACCCGGGGGTCATCCGGGCCGAGGTGGAGAAGCCCGGGTTGTCGTTGAACTCGATCTGGTTCTGGGCGTCGACGATGACGGCGTTGTTGTAGTTCGGGCGGTAGGGGCCGTCCTGGACCCAGTCGCGCGCCGAGTCGTGCTCGCCGTAGTTGCCGTCCTTCGCCCGGACGACCTGGACGTTGGAGTCGGTGACCTCCTGCCAGAAGTGGTAGTTGGTGGAGACCCGCTGCGGGGCGCCCGCCGGGTTCTTCAACCGGGCGACCTGCCAGAAGCCGATGCTCTGGTCGTCGTCCATCTTCTGGGTGGCCGGGCCCTCGTAGCCGGACTCGAACTCCAGCACCGGCCGGGCGAGGTCGAGGTTCGCCGCGCGGGCCTTGCCCCGGGTGGTGCGCGCGGGCGGACTGCTGCCGCGCACCTCGGCGACGTCCGCGTTCCGCTTGGGCATCCGCTGCACCGCGCCCGCGCCCGTGGCCGCCGCCGGGGACCCGGCGTGGGCGGGCGGCGCCTCCGCGCGGTGCAGCGGGGCCGCGAGGGCGCGGACGGCGTTGGCCTCCGCCTCGCGCTCGTAGCGGTCGGACGGGTCGGAGACCCGCAGGCCGTCGCCGCGGTCGGTGCCGGCCACCGGGCCCTGGCGCTGCTGGATGACGTGGGTGAGCTCGTGCGCCAGGGTGTGCCGGTCGCCGCCGCCCTGGCCGAGCACCACGTGGTTGCCGGAGGTGTACGCGCGGGCGCCGACCTCGGCCGCCGAGGCGGCGGCCGTACTGCCGGTGTGCAGCCGTACGTCGGAGAAGTCGGCGCCGAGGCGGGCCTCCATCTCGCTGCGGGTGGGAGCGTCCAGGGGCTTCCCGGCGGTGCGCAGCACCTGGGGGACCAGGGAGCGCTGGAGCGGCAGTTCCTCCGGCCCGGCGCCGTGGCCCGCGCAGTCGTGGCCGGCGTGGGCGCCGGAGCCGGCCCGGGCTTCCCGGACCAGGCGGCTCACCGCGGCGTTGCCGAGGGTCCGTTGCAGGGCGAGGGCGGTGCCGGGCGGCGGGCCCGGGCGGGGTGCGCGGGCGGCCGGGGCGTCCCCCCGGTCGCTCCGCCGGTCGGCCCGCCGGTCCGGTTCATGTGCGCGCACGGTGGTCGGATTCCTTCCGCCTTGTGGCGATTCGGTGCGTATACGGCCCCGAAGGCGTCTCCGGTGTGGGAACGGCGCAACGCTACTGCTGTACTGATGACGCGTCAGTAGGGCGCGGGGGGCAGACTTCGCCGTCGGCGGGGGAACGGTCGGTTGCCCCGGCGGGTCACGACCGGGTTCCCCGGGAGGGCACGTGGCCCGTAATGGTGGGGTTCGAACGGGTTGTCGCCCGGTGCGCGGACCGGGCACGACGTCCGTCCCGCGTTGACATGGTCACGGGCCGTGAGAGGAGATACGGAAGGGGAAGATCATGGAGGAGATCGGGGTGATTCCGGCGGAAGGGGCCCATTGACACCGTCGGGGCATCGGGTGCACTTTGCCGGTCCGGTCGCGGAAGGGGAGGGCACCGTGTGCACCGGGTCAGTTCCCCTGCCTGATGTCGCTCAGCGTTCCGCTGATGTTGAGGAGTTCGTGACAGGTGGCCGCCTGCTTGCCCGAGGCCGGAGTGCCCGGGGACTCGCAGGTCACGCTCGCCGTCACAGCCTGGTCCTCGGGGACCTGGATGGGAGTCACCCAGTGGTAGTCCTGGTTGCGGAAGGTCTCCAAGGCGATGGTGTTGAGCACCTGCTGGCCGGCCGTGATGGTCACGACGCCCTGGTCGCCCTGGAAGTTGGCGATGACGAGGTCGGTCATGTCGAAGACCTTGCCGTGCGGCACCTGGTAGCTGCCACTGGACGCGGCGCCGCCCCCGGTCTGCACGTCGATGGCCGCGGAGCTCTGCCGTCCGGTGCCCGGAGCCGCCAGGCCCGGGCCGGGGGCGGGGCGGCCGCCGCTGCCGGTGGGCTGCCCGGAGCCCGGCTTGCCGGGAGTGGTGGGGTTGCCGCCGGCGGGGGCGCCCGGCCCGTCCCCGGGTGTGCCGGCGGGCGGGGCCGGGGTGGCGCTCTGCTGGGCGACGGCCTGCTCGGCGGCCTGCTTGGCGGAGCTGCGCACCGCCGGGCGGACCAGGGCGAACCAGGCCAGCAGCAGGGCGATCAGCGCCGCCAGCAGCGCCAGCAGCCACTTGGGGAAGATCGGGAGCTGGATGAACTCGCCCTCCAGCACCGGGCGTTGAGCGGCGGTGGGAGTGGGAGTGGGAGTGGGAGTGGGAGTGGGAGCGGCGGCGGTGCCCTCGGCGGCGGCGCCGGTGTCCTTGCCGTCCTTGCCCCCGCCGTCCGGGCCCTTGCCCTTGCCCGCGGGAGCCGGCTCGGGGCCCACCGCGACCTCGAACGGCCAGGAGGCCTGCTTCCCGAACCAGATCAGCTTGCGCGCACGGGCCTGCAACCGCAGCTCCCCGGACTCGCCGGGCTCCAGGCGCAGCCGTTCCGGGGTCGCCCGGAAGCGCAGCTCCTCGCCGGCCTGACCAGGGGTGAGCACCACCGTGCCCGGGGCGTTGCCGAGGTTGCGCACCGAGGTGCGGTAGCGGCCGCGCAGCCAGCCGCGGCGGCGCCGGGGCGCGAGCGCGGCCTGCAACTCCTCGAAGGGCGTCACGGTGACCGTGGCCTCCGGCACCGTCACCAGCTCGGGGCGCTCGGTCGGCAGGACCCGGATGCCGAGCGGGAACTCCCCGGCCCGGGCGGCGGGCGAGCGCGGTGGGGCGAGGCGCACCGTCACCGTCTCGGACGTCCCCGGGAAGAGCGAGACCCGGGCCGGCTCGACCGTCGTCCACGCGGCGCAGTCGCCGACCACCTCCAGCGTGTACGCCTCGACGATGTCGAGGTCGTTGCGCACCGTCAGGGTCGTGGTGGCCACGCCACCGGGCGCCACCGTCAGCGCGGGCAGGCCGAGTTCGGCGGAAGCGGTCATGGCGTGACGGTAGGGCCGGAGGACCGTCCGCGGAGAGGGCCGTACGGGCAAGCCATGGGCACACCCCTTGCCCGTACGGACGGACCGGCCGTGCCCGGCGCCGCCGCGACCGGCCCCGCAGGCCGGGTGCCCGCCCCCCACCGGGGCCCCGCCGCGCCCCCTCACCGGGGCCCCGACCGGGCCCCCGACCGGCCCCGCGCCACGGCGCCGGGCCGCAACAGCCGCAGGACCGCAGGAGAATGGAGTGTTCCGATGACATCGATCGAGGCGACCCGCGGGGAAGCCGTCACCACCCGCCGGGGGCCGGCGGCACCGCCGTCTGTGACCGCCCGCCCGGCCGGGGCGCGGGTCCCCGTGCAGGGGCGCGCCCGCCCGGCCCAGATACCCGTGGCGGTGTACGCCGAGGACCTCATCCTGCAGACCGGGGTGGTCCAACAGCTGCGCCAGCGGCCCGAGGTGGAACTGCTCAGTGAGGCCGACGCGGGCCGGGCCGAGGTCTCCCTGCTGGTCGTGGACGCCCTGACCGAGGCGGTCGCGGACCACCTGCGCCGGCTGCGGCTCGCCACCTCGGGCCGGATCGGCCTGGTGGTCGGCCAGTTCGAGGCCGGCGGATTGCAGACCATCGTCGAGCACGGCGTCGCCGCCGTGCTGCGCCGCTCCGAGGCGGACCAGGACCGGCTGGTGCACCTGATCACCGCCCTGGCCAACGGCGAGGGGGTGATGCCCGGGGACCTCCTCGGCGAACTGCTCGACCGGATCGGGACGCTCCAGCGCACCATGCTCGACGGCCGCGGCCTCACCCTGTCGACCCTGACGGCCCGGGAGGCGGAGATGCTGCGACTGGTCGCCGAGGGCTTCGACACCAGCGAGATCGCGGCCAAGACCTCCTACTCGGAACGCACCGTCAAGAACGTGCTGCACGAGATCATCACCCGGCTGGGGCTGCGCAACCGGGCGCACGCGGTGGGGTACGCGATGCGGCGCGGCCTGATCTGACCGGCGGAGGGCCCCGTCCCGAGGGGGCAGGACCGCCCGGGCGCGGACGGACGTCCCCGGCGCCCGCGACCGCGGCGACCTGCCCTTTGCGGACACCGGCCGTTACCCCCGGCTCGGGTGCCCGGGCCCTGTTCCCGGGCACCCGAGCCGGTGAGACTGCGGGGGAGACCGCCCCTGCCACCCTGTGAGGTCGAGCGTGATCGGCGCCACCGCCACCCCCCGCCCCGTCCGGCGGCCGGCCCGGGCCGCCGTCGCGGTGCTGCTCGCGCTGGCGACCGCCGTGCTGACCCTGGGCTCCGCCCCCGTCGCGCCGAGCGGCCGGACGGCCCCGGCCGTCACCGCCGAGGACCCGGCCGCAGGGCGGATCGTCTACGCCGGCACCAACCACCGCGGCCTCGGCCGGGTGACCGGCGGCGCCGCCAGCACCCCGCTGTTCGGGCCCGGCCCGATCCACTTCGACCAGGAGCCCTCCGCCCGCGGCGGCGAACTGGTCTTCACCAGCCTGCGGGACGGGCCGCTGCCCCAGGTCTACCTGCGCGAGGCGAACGGCGCGGTGCGCCGGCTCACCAACGGCATGGACACCGCCCACCCCGCGCTCGCCCCGGACGGCAAGGGCGTCGTCTTCGAGGCGCTGGAACCCGCCGCCGCGGGCGGCACCCAGCACGTGCTGTGGGCGGTCAACCGGGACGGCACCGGGCTGCGCCGGATCACCGACGGCGCCGCCGACGAGACCCACCCGACCGTCTCGCCCGACGGTCAGTGGGTCGCGTACTCCTGCACCGGCGACCCGGCGCACCGCCAGATCTACCTGCGGCCGTTCACCGGCGGCGCGCCCGTCAAGATCACCGACGTGGCCGTCGGGGACGCCGTCGACCCGACCTGGAACCCGGTGAACGACGACGCCCACCGCAACCAGATCGTCTACACCTGGGACAAGGGCGACCAGGGCCGCACCCTGATGCTCACCTCGCCCACCGGCGGCGACAAGGCGTTCTTCCCCGGCACCGGCTCCACCTGGCGCACCGGCTCCGCCTCCTGGCTGGCCGACGGCACCGGCGTCCTCTTCCTCAGCGCCGACCAGCTCACCTCCCCGCCCCCGGCCCCGCAGCCCGACCCGAACCAGCCGCCCGTGGTGAACCTCTACCGGGCGCCGACCTGCGACTGCACCGACCCCCAACTCCTCTACCGCACCAACCGGTTGATCTCGACCCCGACCTGGCTCGGCACCCAGGCCGAGGGCGGCCCGGTGGTCGAGCAGACCAGCGCCGCCACCGCCAACACCGCCGACGTCCAGGACGTCCGCCAGGACGGCACCGACCCGCGCGACCTCGGCATCAGCGTGCTCACCGAGGACCCGGCCGCCGACACCAACACCAACCCCGACCCGGGCGCCGACCCGCTCTTCCACCCCCGCCCCGGCTACGACCCCTGGTACGAGCGGCAGAGCTACACGCCCGACGGCCGGCAGCTCGTCGTCACCCGCTACGAGGACTCCCCGGCCGGGCGGATCCAGCGGATCTGGCAGGCCGACGCCGACGGCTCGAACCCGCACCCGCTGAACCTCGCCGGCCGCGGGCCCACCGACCGGGACACCGACCCCTCGCTCTCCCCGGACGGCCGGCTCATCGTGTTCAGCCGCAGCACCCCGGCCGCCGGGCAGACCCCGGCCCGCCCCGGCCGGCTGCTGATCGCCCAGGTGGCCACCGGCGCGATCGTCGGCACCGTCCAGCCGCCCGCCGACCAGCCGGGCGCCTCCGACGGCGAGCCGTTCTGGTCCCCCGACGGCAAGCTGATCGCCTTCTCCCGGACCGCCGTCGTCAACGGCAACCCCGGCAACCTGCACGTCTGGACCGTCGCCGCCGACGACCTCACCCGGCAGCGCGACCTCAGCCGGGCCGCCTGCCCCGGCAGCTGCAACGTGATCGACGACAGCCCGGTGTTCTCGCCCGACGGCCGGCGCCTCGCCTTCAACCGCAAGGCCGGCGACGGCGGCAACAACCGGCAGGACGGCCTCCTGGTCACCTCGCCCACCGGCACCGACTGCACGGTGCTGCTGCCCGCCGGGCTGCGCGACGACAAGGGCGCCTGCACCCGGCCGCTGCCCGACACCACCGCCGACGGCCCGTACCAGCCGCGGGACGTCGCCTGGACGCCGAACGGCGCCCAGCTGGTGCTCACCTCGCGCCGGGCCCTGCCGCCCAACTCCCCCGAAGGGCTCGGCACCTACGACCTCGCCAGCGGCAAGCTCACCCCGCTCGACCGGCGGCTGCCCGGACGGCAGAAGGAGCCGGCCGTCCAGCAGTCCGTCCACCTGGCGCTGAGCGCGCCGCCGCGCACCCCCGCCGTGCAGGTCGACGGCGGCACCGACGTCACCGTCACCGTCACCAACCACGGCCCCTCACCCTCACCCGGCACCGTGCTGACCGCCTCGGTGCCCGGCGGTGCCCGGCTCGGCAGGCTGACCACGCCCGTCGGGACGTGCGACGCGGCCGCGCTGCGCTGCGACCTCGGCACCCTGGCACCGGGCGCCGAGGTACGGGTGACCGCCACCCTGATCGGCACCCGCACCGGTGACCAGCCGTTCGGCTGGAGCGTCACCGGGGCGGTCCTCGACCCGAACCCGGAGAACGACTCCGCCGAAACGGTCCTGCCGGTGCTGAGCGCGCCCACGCCCACCCCGACCCCCACCGCCACGCCCACCGCCTTGCCCAGCCCGACACCGACCCCGACGCCCACGCCGACCACCCCGAGCAGCACGCCCGCTCCCGCGCCCCCGCCGCCGGCCCCCGCACCGCCGCAGGCCGGCCCCACCGTCGCGGTCGACGCCCAGCCGAACCCCGGCTACGTCGGCGGCCACGTGACCGTCAGCTACACCGTGCGCAACACCGGCCAGGCCCTCGCCACCGGCCTGCGGCTCACCCTCGGCCTGCCCCCCGGCGTGCCCACCGAGGCGCTGCCGCCCGGCTGCCGGGCCGGCAGCTGCGCGCTGGCCGACCTGCGCCCGGGGCGCAGCCAGGTGGTCCGGGTGGTGCTCTCGCCCGTCGCGGTGCTGGACACCACCGTCACCGCCGAACTGACCACCACCGGCACCGACGCCACGCCCGGCCCGCACCGGGCCAGCACCCCGCTGCGGGTCGTCCAGCCGCGGATCGTCGCCGTGCCGCCGATCGGCAAGCCCGGCTTCGTGACCTCCGTGCGCGGCGTGGACTTCCCGCCCGGCGTCCCCGTCCGCTTCACCTGGAACCCCGGCATCACGGCCGCCGCCGCGCCCACCTACCCCACGGCGGACGGGACCTTCGCGGGCCAGCTGCTCATCCTGCCCAAGGACGAGACCGGCCCGCGCACCATCACCGCCGACGGCCCCGGCTTCTCCCCGGTCACCACGCCCTTCCTGGTCGTCGTGGGCACCATCGGCCCGCCGGGGGAGGTGGACCGGCGGTGACCCGGGTGAGCGACGAGGCGTCGCGGCCGCACCGGAAGTCGGCCCGGTCGACTTCCGGTGCGGCCGGGTGGTCGGGTGCGGTGCTGGATCAGTGGTCGGCCCGAGGCCGGGCCGGAGCGACAGGGGAGGTGGGGCGGCGGTGATCCATGAGGTCGACGAGGCGTTGCGGTTGCTGCTGGCCGAGGCCGGACTGCCGGAGCGCGGCGTCGAGGTCGTCCTCGACGCGCCCACCCGGGACCTGGCGGCCCGGCGCACCGCGCCGACGGTCAGCGTCTTCCTGTACGACGTCCGCGAGGACACCGGGCGCCGGCAGGCCGGCGCCGTCGCCGAACACGACGCCGACGGCCTGGTGGTCGGCCACCGCGCCGCGCCGCGCTGGTTCGAGCTGGCCTACCTGGTCACCGTCTGGACCAACCGGCCGCAGGACGAACACCGGCTGCTCGCCGAGGTGTTGCAGTGCCTGACCGCCGTCGACGCGCTGCCCGCCCGGCTGCTCACCGGCACGCTCGCCCGGCTCGGACTCACCGTCGGCCTGGACATCGCCGGGCGCGACACCGGCCTGCCGTCGGTTTCCGACGTCTGGTCCGCGCTCGGCGGGGAGCTGCGGCCCTCGATCGACCTCAGGGTGCTCGCCCCGCTCGCCGCGGCGCTCACCCCCGCCGGACCGCCCGTCACCGAGGGGCTGGTGGTACACGCCAGGGACACCGGGAGCGACACCGGCAGGGACACGAGCTCGGACGCCGACACGGACGCCGCGCCGACCACCGACGGCCCCGGCCGGCGGCTGCGCTACCGGGGCACCGCCACCGACCCCGGACCGGACGGCTTCGCCGCCCCCCGCGACCGGGCCCTGCCGCCCGGCCGCCGCAGCAGGGGCGGGAGCGGTAGGGGCGGGAACGGCGGGGGCGGGGCCAGGTGAGCCCGGACCTCGCCCTGGCGGTGCCCGACGCCCCGCCCGACCACGACCACGACACCGACCACCTGTGGGAGCGCCTGCACCGGGTCGAGCAGCGGGTCCGCACCGCGGTGCGCGACCGCCGGGCCGACGACCCGGACCCGGACGACCCGTACCGGGGCCAGTACCTCGGCCCGGAGGCCGTCGAGCGGATCCTGGCCTCCGCCGCCGTGGCCACCGGCCACGGCACACCGGCCGGCCAGGACGCGCCCGCCCCGCCGCCCGGCTCCCGGCTGGCCCGGCTCGGCACCGACTTCGGACTGCTCCCGGTCGACCTCGACCTGCTGCTGGTCGCCCTCGCCCCCGACCTCGACCCCCGCTTCGAGCAGCTCTACGGCTACCTCAACGACGACCTGACCCGCCGTCGGGCGACCGTCGGGCTGGCCCTCGAACTGTGCGGGCTGCCCGGTGCCGGGGCCGGCCGCTTCCGCTTCGCCGCGCGGTCCCCGCTGATCGCCGGCGGCCTGCTGGAACTCACCGAACCGGACCGCCCGCTGCTGTCCCGCACCCTGCGGGTGCCGGACCGGGTGACGGCGCACCTGCTCGGCGAGGACGAACCGGACGACGCCCTCGCGGGCCTGGCCCGCCGCGCCGACCCGGCCGCCCGTCTCGAACCGGTGGGCGCGGCCGGGGCGCCCACCCCCGCCGAGGCGCAGGCCGTCGACCGGCTGCGCGCGGCCGCGACGGCGGTGGGCGGCGGAGCCGTGTACCTGCTGGACCGGGGCGGCCACGCCGGCCCGCTCGCGGTGGCCGCGCTCGCCGCCGACGGCCGCCCGCCACTGGTCGTCGACGCCGCCGCACTGGCCGCCCGCCCGCCGGGGGCCACCGTACGGGTGCTCGCCCGGGAGGCCCGGCTGGCCGGGGGCGGGGTGGTGCTCGGACCGCTGGACCGGCTGGAGCCCGAACGCCCCGAGCGGGCCGCGCTGCTGCGCGAGCTGTGCGCCGAGCTCGCCGCCGTCCCGCTGATCGTGCACGGCCCCCTGGTGTGGGACCCGGCCTGGTCGCGGGAGAGCCCCGTGCTGGTCACCGCCCCGCCGCCGGACGCCGACGGCCGCGCCGGGCAGTGGGCCCGCGCACTGGCCGCCGCCGGGACGCCGCTGGACGAGGAGCTGACGGACGGCCTGGCCGAGGCGGTGGCCGCCTACCGGGTCGACCGGGAGAAGCTGGCGCGGGCCGCCTCGGTGGCCGCCCGGACGGCCGCCGCCGAGCGGCGCCCGGTGCGCGCCGAGGACCTGCGGGCCGCCGTCCGGGCGCAGAACGCCGCCGGCCTGGCCCGGCTGGCCCGTCGGATCGAACCCGCCGTCGGCTGGCCCGACCTGGTGCTGCCCGACCCCACCGCCGACCGGCTGCGCGAACTGGTGCTGCGCGCCCGGCACCGCGACCAGGTGCTCGGCCGGTGGCGGATGCGCCCCGGCGGCGGCCGCGGCAACGGCGTGATCGCCCTGTTCGCCGGGGAGTCCGGCACCGGGAAGACCATGTCGGCCGAGGTGGTCGCCGCCGAACTCGGCATGGAGCTGTACGTGGTGGACCTCTCCACCGTGGTGGACAAGTACATCGGCGAGACCGAGAAGAACCTGGAACGGATCTTCACCGAGGCCGCCCAGGTCAACGGCGTCCTGCTGTTCGACGAGGCGGACGCGCTGTTCGGTAAGCGCGCCCAGGTCAAGGACGCCCATGACCGGCACGCCAACGTGGAGACCGCGTATCTGCTCCAGCGGATGGAGTCCTTCGACGGGATCGCGCTGCTCACCACCAACCTGCGCGCCAACCTCGACGAGGCGTTCACCCGGCGGCTGGACGTCATCGCCGAGTTCCCGCTGCCCGACCGGGCACAGCGCCGGCTGCTCTGGGACCGCTGCCTCGGACCGGCCCTGCCGCGCGGCGACGACCTCGACCTGGACTACTGCGCCGAGCACTTCGAGCTCACCGGCGGCTCGATCCGGGCCTGCGCCGTCTCCGCGGCCTACCTGGCCGCCGGGGCGGGCACCCCGCTGGTCATGGCCCAGCTGGTCGCCGCCGTGGTCGGGGAGTACCGCAAGCTCGGTCGGCTGGTGCTGGAGAGCGAGTTCGGGCCGTGGCTGGAGCGGCTGCGCCCCGCCCCGGAGCGGTCCGTGCCCGCCGGGCGTACGTGACCGGAGCGGTCCGGGGCCGCCGGGCGCAGCCGGCCGTGCCCGCCGGGGCAGTGATCCTGCCCCCGATCTTGACCCCGGGGACATGTCCCCGGACGCCGCCCCGGCCGCAGACTCGGGGGCGAGTGAGACGTAACGACCGGTCATCTGGAGGAGCACGTATGCCGTCGTACCTGACCCCGGGCGTGTACGTGGAGGAGGTGCAGTCCGGTGCCCGGCCGATCGAGGGCGTCGGCACGGCCGTCGCCGCCTTCGTCGGCTTCGCCGGCAGCGGCCCCTTCCACGAGCCCACGCTGGTGACCAACTGGGACCAGTACGTCCAGCGGTTCGGGGCGTTCACCGAGGGCACCTACCTGGCGCACGCGGTGTACGGGTTCTTCGCCAACGGCGGTGGCTCCGCCTACGTCGTGCGGATCGGCGACCCGGCGCGGCAGGCCCCCGGCGGCGCCCCCGCCCCGGCCGTCGCGGCGGCCCCGCCGGCGGAGATCGGCGGCTTCCTGGTGTCGGCCCTGCCCGGTGCGGGCGGTGAGGTGTCCGTCGAGGTCGCCGACGCCGAGGGCGAGAACGTCCCCGACGACCGGTTCCGGCTGATCGTCCGCCGGGGCGCCGAGGTGGCCGAGAGCTACGACGTCTCCACCCGGAAGAACACCAAGGGCTACCTCGTCACCCAGCTGCGGGAGTCCAAGCTGGTCGCCGTCGCCGAGCAGCCCGGCACCGCGCCGAGCCGCCCCGAGCGCCGCACCCACGCGCTCGCCGCCGCCCCGGCCCCCGCGACCGGCCCGGTGGTGGCCGCCGGCACCCGGCTGGACCCGGCCGAGTACGTCGGGGACGCGGCCGCCCGCACCGGCTTCTCCGGCCTGGAGGCGATCGACGAGATCACCATGGTCGCGGTGCCCGACCTGATGAGCGCCTACCAGCGCGGCGACCTCGACGACGAGGGCCTGCGCACCGTCCAGCTCGCCGTCATCTCGCACTGCGAGCAGATGGGCGACCGGATCGCCGTGCTGGACCCGCCGCCCGGCCTCAACGCCCAGCGGATGCGCAGCTGGCGCCAGGACGAGGCCGGCTACGACTCCCGCTACGCCGCGCTCTACTACCCGTGGATCAAGGTGTTCGACCCGGCCACCGGGCGCAACGTGCTGGTCCCGCCGAGCGGCCACGCCGCCGGGGTGTGGGCGCGCAGCGACGCCGAACGCGGGGTCCACAAGGCGCCCGCCAACGAGGTCATCCGCGGCGCCGTCGACCTCGAACTGCGGCTCAGCAAGGGCGAGCAGGACCTGCTGAACCCGATCGGCGTCAACTGCGTCCGGGCGTTCCCCGGCCGCGGCATCCGGATCTGGGGTGCCCGCACCCTCTCCTCCGACCCGGCCTGGCGCTACCTCAACGTGCGCCGGCTCTTCAACTACCTGGAGGAGTCCATCCTCCTGGGGACCCAGTGGGTGGTCTTCGAACCCAACGACGACCGGCTGTGGTCCAGCATCCGGCGGAACATCACCGCCTTCCTCACCGAGGAGTGGCGGCGCGGGGCGCTGTTCGGCCAGACCGCGGCCGAGGCCTTCTACGTCAAGTGCGACCGTGACAACAACCCGCCCGAGTCCATCGACCTCGGACAGGTGATCTGCGAGATCGGCGTCTCCCCGGTGAAGCCGGCCGAGTTCGTGGTGTTCCGGCTGGCCCAGTTCTCCGACAGCACCAGCCTCCTCGACGAGTGAGTCGCGGCCCCACCGCAGACCCACCCGTCGGCCCCACTGTCGATACGCATCGGAAGGTGACCACACGCCATGGCTGAAGGCGATCCGCTCTCCACACACATATTCGGCGTCCAACTCGGCGGCTACAACGTCGAGTCCGTCAAGGAGATCAGCAACCTGACGGTCGAACAGGACGTCGTCGAGTACAAGCAGGTGACCCAAGAGGGCAAGCTGATCGTCCGCAAGCAGCCCGGCGCCCGACTGCCCGGCGAGGTGACCATCACCCGCGGCCTGGACAAGAGCGGCGCGTTCACGGACTGGATCAAGGAGACCCTCAACAACGGGGCGATCAACACCGCCCGGCAGAACCTCACCATCGAGGTCAAGGACACCACCGGGGCCACCCTGCGCCGGATCCAGCTCACCAACGCCTGGGCGAGCCGCTGGGAGGGCCCCACGCTCAGCGCGGGCGAGTCCAGCGCCGCGACCGAGACGGTGACCATCGTGTTCGAGGAGATCCGGGTCGAGTGAGGCGCAAGATCGGCCTTGAGGAGCTGCTGGAAGGCGCCCCGGCCCCGCAGAACCCCGCGCCGCAGCAGCCGGCCCCGGGGCAGGCGGGGCCGGCCGGGCCGGCCCGGCGGCAGTCCCCGCACACCGAGTTCGAGTTCGAGCTGCCGCTCGGCTACGTCGACGACGAGGGCACCGTGCACCGCCACGGCGCCATGCGCCTGGCGACCGCGCGCGACGAACTGATGCCGCAGATCGACCTGCGGGTCAAGGAGAACCCGGCCTACCTCAGCGTGGTGCTGCTCAGCCACGTGATCACCCGGCTGGGCGACCTCGCCGAGGTGCACACGGGCATCGTCGAGCGGATGTACGCCACCGACGTGGCCTTCCTCCAGGACCTCTACCAGCGGATCAACAGCGAAGGCCACACGCGCGCCGCCGTGACCTGCCCGCACTGCGACGGCGCCTTCGAGGTCGACCTCGCCGGTGGGCGCCTGGGGGAATCGTGACGTACGCGCCTGCTCGGCTGTACGAGGAGATCGCGTACATCGCCTACCACCTCCACTGGTCGCGGGAGGACCTCCTCGACCTGACCCACCACGAGCGCGGGCAGTGGGTGCGCGAGGTCGCGCGGCTGAACGCCCGCATCAGTGAAGGTGGGTGAGGAGGGTGGGGCTGCGGGACTGGATCGGGCGGCGGCGCGACGGGTCCGGTGCCGGGGTTGATCCGGGGCCGGGCTCGGGCGCGCGGTCGGGCTCTGCCGCGGCCTCGGGTTCGGCCTCGGGTTCGGACCCGGGCTCGGGCTCGGCTTCCGGTGCTGCCCGGGTCGCGCGGCCGCGACCGGCGGCCGGGGACGGCGGCTGGCGCGCCGTGGCGCCGCTGGTCCCGACCCTGGCCGGGGCGTCGCCGCGCGGGGTCAGCGACGGTCTGGCGTTCCGCTCCAGGCTCTCCGCCTGGCAGGATCCTTCGCTGAGCGGACCGCTCGGCCACTCCGTGCTGACCTCCGCCCCGGCGGGCATCCTGCGGGCGGTCGCGGTGCCGGGCACGCCGTCCGTGACCGTCGGTGGCGGGGACGAGCTCGTCCTGCGGCCGACGGTGGGTGCGGTGGAGGCCGGGCCGGCGGAGTCGCCGGAGTCGGCCGAGCCCTCTGCCCGGGCGGATCGGCGGCGGGCCCGGCCCGTCCAACGGTCCGTCCGGCTGCGGCAGTTGCCCGTGCGGTCACCCGGGTCCCGTGCGGTGCGGACGGGCGGCGCCGACCGGCGGGCCGGGGCTGCGGTGCCGGGTCCGTCCCACAGTGCTGTTCCGGCGGCCGGCGCGGCAGCCGCTGCTGCCGAGGCCGGAGGTGCGGAGGCACCCACGGGTGCGGCGGGACGTACGGCGCGGGAGCCGGAAGCGGTCGCCGGTGCGCCACGTCGGAACGGCGGGGCAGGCCCGGCCGTTCAGCGGGCGGTGCGACCGCGGGCCGTCAGCGCGCCGCTGACCGTCGCGCGGCGCCCCCGGCTGCTGCTCGTGCGGCCCGTGGTGGCCGTTCCGGGGCGGAGCGGGGCCACGCCGGACGCCGTCGGCGAAGCGTCGAGCCGGGGTGTCGAAGCGTCGCAGCCGGTAGCCGTGGTGGAGCAGGCGGCCCGTGCCGAGCGGGTGCCCGAGCGCACCGAGTCGGCGGCCCGGACGGCGCCGTCGGGCCCGGGTGGCGCCGCCGACGTGGCAGTGCAGCGGGCCGCGGCGACGCGTGGTGACGCACCGGCCCGTCCGGTGCTCGGCGCGCCCTTGACGGCGCTGCCCGCGAGTGCGGCCCCCCTGGCTGCCGCCGGCCCCCGGACGGCCGAGCCCGCCCCGGGCGCCCCGGCTGCCATGCCGGTGGTCCGTGCCGAGCCCGGGGCCACGGGTGGCGGGGAGGCCGGAAGCGGCGAGCGGGCAGTGCGTGGGATCGGGCCCGGGCCCGTCGGCGGGGCATCCGTCCAGCGTGCGCCGTCCTCGCCGACCGCCGAACGGGCGTCCCGGGCGCCGTCGCGCCCGGCCCCGATCCCGCCCCGGGCCCCGGCCTCGACCCCGGCTCGGGCGCAATCGCCGACCCAGGCCCCGGCTCCGGCCCAGGCCCCAGCTCCGGCCCAGACTTCGACTCGGACCCCGACTCCGGCTCCGGCGCGGCCGCGCTCGGGTCTGGGCGCGCCCCTCGACGCGATACCGCCGACGGCGGCGGCCGCAGGCGGCGCCGGTCCGATGGTGGGTGGGCGGCGGCGGGTCCGGCGGGGCTCGGTCGCGTTGCCGGGGGGCGGTGGGCCGAGTGCACCGGCTACCGGTGGGGGTGCATCCGTGCAGCGCCCGGTCGAGCACCACGCGGCCGGCCAGCACTCCGCAACGCCCTTGACAACAAACAAAACTGACATGTCGTCAAACGATGCCCACGCTGCCGGGCCCGGCCCTGCCCCTGCCGGGGTGCCGCCGCGTGCGAGCGGACGTGTCGGCGGCGGCCCGGTGGTTTCGGCCCGTCCGGCGGGTGGCGGTCTGGGCGTGCAGCGGGCCGTCGCATCCACCGCCCCGAGGCGCGGGCTGATCGGCGAGCGACCGATGGCGGTTGCCCTGGCGGCAGCGTCGGCGCCCCTCGCGGGTGGCGTCGGTGCCCGGCCGGGGGCCGCTGCGGTGTCCGCCGCCCCGCCGGTGGTTCCGGTGGTCTGGCCCAACGCCCTTGCGCGCCGCACGGAGCCGGAGTCGGAGCCGGAGCGGGATTCGACGGTCGCGCCGCGGCCGAACTCGGCTCCGGCGCCGCGCGGGGGCCGGGGGACGGCTCCTGTTCCCCGGCGCGGGACGAGCCCCGGGGGCGGCCGGACCGCCGACGCCGGGCCGCCGGTGCCGCAGGCGCGAGGGGGTGCGGTGGCCGCCGGCCGTCCGTCCGGTGGGGGAGTCGGGCACGCGGTGGCAACGGCCGTGCAGCGACTGCGCGTCCGGCGTTCACCGGAACACCGGGGTGACCGCTCGTCGGCCGATCGCCCCTCCGCGCAGGGGAGTTCGGCGCCCGGCCATGCTTCGCCGACCGCAGCTGCCGCCGACGGCCCCTCGCCCGCCCGGTCCGAGCCGCCGCGCGGCACGGTGCCGGTGGCGCAGCGGCCGCAGGCGGGTGGTGGCCACAGCCCCGCGGCTGTCCGACGTCGCGCTGCCGACCGGTCGTTCTCCGGCCACCTGGGCCCCGGGGCCCGGCCCGGCGGGCGGTCGGCCGCGCCGGTGCCGGTGCCCGTGGTCCGCCTCGCACCGCCGGGCATCCAGGCGCTCCCACGGGCGGCGTCACCGCTGTCCGGCGCGCCCTCGCCGGTCGTCCAGCGAGCCCAGTGGCCTTCGGCGGCAGCCGAGTTGTCGCCGCAAGGGGCGGCCGGGCCGGCCCGCGCCGCGCAGCCCGCGCGGCCCGCGCAGCCCGTGGCGCCCGCGCTGCCGGTGGCGCCCGCGCTGCCGGTGGTCCCTTCGCTCCAGCGGCTCCCGGGCGCGCCCGGCCCGCTGTCGCAGGCGCAGACGCGGGCCCAGCCGCCCGCCGTGCTGTCGCCGATCGTGTCCCGGTCCGCAACACCCGGGGTGCCCGGCATGCCCGGGGTGCCCCGTGCCGCGCAGTCGGTTGGGGCCGGGAGCGTCCCGTTCGTACCGTCCCCGCTGCCCGCCGCCCACCACTCCGCGCCCGGTACGGCGCAGGTGTTGCAGCGGGTGGCCGAGCAGGCGGGCCTGGTGGGGGTGCCGTTGACCGCCGTCCCGGCGCGTCGGCCGACCACCGTGCAGACGGCGCCGCCGAGCACCGGCCGACCTGGTGGGCACCGGCCACCCGGCGGCACCGAGAAGGGTGCCACGGTGGCCGAGGGCCCCGACCAGCCCGAGCACGCCGCACCCGGCGACCTGGACGAACTGGCCCGGCGCCTGGTCGAGCCGGTCGGCCGCCTGCTGCGCACCGAACTGCGCAGGGGCCGGGAGCGGGCCGGGAAGCCGTACGACCTGCGCCGGTGAGCGCGGGCGGCGCCGGACGGCCGCCGGGGGACCGGATCGACGTTGACCATGAGCAGCACAGCAGGAACAGCAGGAGGCCGGGCCGATGACCGACAACATCTTCGCGAGCAGTGTGTTTTTCAGCCTGACGATCGGCGGGAACGACCTGGGCGAGTTCACCACCTGTTCGGGACTCGGCGCGCAGGTCGAGATCGAGCAGTACGCGGAGGGCGGCAACAACGGCTTCGCCTGGCAGCTGCCGGGCCGCATCACCTGGACGAACATCACGCTGAGCCGCGCGGTCACCGCGGACACCGCCAAGATCGCGCGGTGGCTGAACGAGATCGTGCGGAAGGTCGAGCCGAAGGACGGCGAGATCGTGGCGCTGCGGCCGGACCTGAGCCGGATCGTCGGCTGGCAGGTGCTCGGGATCGTCCCGGTGCGGTGGGAGGGGCCGTCCTTCGACCCGTCGAGCTCCCAGCCGGCCATGGAGTCCCTGGAGATCGCCCACGCGGGCCTCCGGCCGTCCTGAGCGCACCCCTCACCCCTCCCTCTCCCCCCAAGCACCCAAGGAGCAGCAGGATGTCCTCGGCGGTCCCCGCGAGCGTCACCCGGGCGCAACTGACCATCATGGAGCCGCCGGCCACCGTCGGCGCCCAGCCCGGCGGTGCGATCGCGCGGCTCCCGCTCCAGTTCAACCCGGCGACCCTGGTGCTGCGCAAGTCCACCGAGTGGCGGCGCACGCCGTCCCGGATGGCGGGTCAGTCGGCGCTGCCGGAGTTCGTCGGCAGCGGCCCGCGCTCGCTCTCCCTGGACGTGTTCCTGGACTCGACCGCGACCCACGACAACTCGGTGGAGCGGGCGGTGGAGCAGCTGATGACGGCCTGTGTACCGACCCCGACGAGCCTGGCGCGCAAGACCCCGGCCAGCCCGTGGATCCGGCTGGACTGGGGCACCTTGAAGACGACCTCGTTCAACGGGGTGCTGACCGGACTGTCCGTCACCTACACGCTCTTCGACGTGGACGGCAACCCGCTGCGCGCGGTCTGCTCGCTTTCCATCGACGAGGCGAGCGTCGACCCGGCCGGGCAGAACCCGACCTCCGGCTCCCCGGAGGCCCGCAGTACCCACCGGGTGATCGCGGGCGACAGCCTGCCGCTGCTGGCCTGGCGGGCGTACGGGGACGCGACGGCCTGGCGGACCATCGCGGAGGCGAACGGCATCGACGACCCGCTGGTGCTGGTCCCGGGCGCGGAGCTGATCGTGCCCGGCATCGACGAGCTGACCCGGGGCGGTGCGGCATGACCACGCCGGAGGCCCGGGGCGGCCGGCCATTCGCCGCGGATCCCGTCGTCGAGGCGCCGGGGCCGCTGCCGCCGGTGTGGGCGGCGCAGCTGGTGTCCTGCGACATCGAGGAGAGCGTGGGCCTGCCGGACACGGCGGTGCTGAGCTTCCGGGACGCCGACCACACCTTCCTCGCCGCGACCGGGATCACCATCGGCACCGAGCTGCGGGTCTCCGTGGTGACGGTGCAGGGCAACACCCGGGTGCGGCTGTTCACCGGAGAGGTCACGGCGCTGGAGCTGGAGGTGGACACCACGGGCTCGTACACGGTGGTGCGGGCGGCGGCGGTGACCCACCGGCTGATGCGCGGGCGCCGGGTGAAGGCCTTCCGGAACATGACCACCGCCGACATCGTGCGCGAGGTCGCCACGGGGGCCGGCCTGGCCTGCGGGCGGGTCGACTCCTTCCCGGTGGTGCACCAGCAGCTGTCCCAGGCGAACGTGCCGGACTGGGAGTTCCTGCAGTTCCTGGCGCAGGAGAGCGGCGCGCAGGTGCGGGTCGACGACGACGGCAAGCTGGAGTTCGTCAAGCCGCAGCCCGCCTCCTCGGCGCCGGCGCCGAGCACGCCCGCGCCGCAGAACCCGCTGGTGCTGGAGTACGGGCGCAACCTACTGGAGCTGCGCGGGGTGCTGACCGGCGCGGCCGGGGCGGACACCGTCGAGGCGCGCGGCTGGAACGTCACCACCAAGAGCGCCCTGGTCGCCACCGAGCCGTCGGTGGCCTCGACCACCGTGCTGCCAGGGCTGAGCCCCTCGGTGGTGGCCTCGGCCTTCCCCGGCAAGGCCCGGCTGACCGTCGCCGACACCCCGTACCGCACCCAGGCGGAAACCGCCGCCGTGGCCCGCTCGCTGGCCGCCTCGGTGGCCGGGGGCTTCGGCGAGCTGGAGGTGGTGGCCGAGGGCAATCCGCGGCTGCGGGCCGGCACCGCCGTGGCGCTGGGCAACGTCGGCGCGGCCTTCTCCGGCCGCTACACCGCCACCGGGGTGCGGCACCTGCTGGAGCCGTTCCGCGGCTACCGCACCACGGTGGTGGTCAGCGCCTCGCCGGACCGCTCGCTGGCCGGGCTGACCACCGGCGGCAACGCGCCGCCGCGCGGGCCGCGGATGCCGGGCCTGGCCGTCGCCGTGGTCACCGACGTCCGGGAGCCGGGCGCCGGGCAGCGCGGCTGGGTCCGGTTGAAGTTCCCCTGGCTGGACGACAGTTACGTCTCCGACTGGGTGCGCACCGTGCAGTGGGGCGGTCACGGGGGCGGCGGCGTGGTCAGCCCGGAGGTCAACGACGAGGTGCTGGTGGGCTTCGAGCAGGGGGACCTGGACAGCCCGTACGTGCTGGGCGGGCTCTACAACGGCGTGGACCGGCCCTCGCCGCACGACGTGCCGCTGGTCGACGCGACCGCCGGCAAGGTCAACCGCCGTTCCGTGGTGTCCCGTTCGGGTCACCGGCTGGAACTGCTGGACGTGCCGGGCGGCAGCTCCGGGGTCCGGCTGGCCAGCGGCGACGGGAAGCTGGAGGTCCGGCTGGACCAGCAGCGCGGGGAGATCCTGCTGACCGTGCACGGCGGGGTCGGCGGGGCGGGCAGCACGGTGCGCCTGACCTCCTCCGGCATCACCCTGGACGCGGGCACCGGCGAGGTGAACATCCGCGGCGGTTCGGTGACCGTGCGCGGCACGACCGCGGTCACCGTGGACGGCGGTGCCGAAGCCGTCCTCAAGGGGGCTTTCGTGCACATCAATTGACGAATCATCAGGAACCGCAGCAGGATCGTGCCCGGCAGGGCGCCATCGGAAATGGAGACCGCACATGCCCCCCGCAGCCCGGACCGGCGACCCGACCGACCACGGCGGCGTCCTCACCACCCCGCCGCCGGGTGCCCTCAAGGTCGCGACGGTGCTGATCGGCGGCCGCCCCGCCGCGGTGGCCGGCAGCGTGCACGCCTGCGTCCCGCACGTGGAGCTGGGCCCCGCCAACCTGGTCGAGCCCCAACTCGGCGGGCTGACCGGGGGAGTGGTGCTGATCGGCGGCCTGCCCGCGGCCCGGATGGGCGACAAGACCACCTGCGGCGCCACCATCATCGCCGGGGCCTTCAACGTGCTGATCGGCGGCGCACTGTGAGCGAGCGGAGCGAGCGAATCATCAAGAGGTGCGAGCGGGCGAACGCCCCTGCCGAGCGCGGCGAGGCGGGCGCATGAGCAAGGACTTCATCGGCCGCGGCTGGGCCTTCCCGCTGCGGGTGAACGCCACCGGCGGCATCGGCATGGTGGAGCGGGACCGGGAGCTCGCCGAGGCGATCCGGCTGATCCTCGGCACCGCCCCCGGCGAGCGGCCGATGCGCCCCGAGTTCGGCTGCGGCATCCACGAGTACGTCTTCGCCCCGGGCGACAGCACCACCGCCGGGCGGATCGCCCGCGAGGTGCGGATCGCGCTGGAGCGCTGGGAGCCGCGGATCATCGTCGACGACGTGGTGATCGCCTTCGACCGGGTCGACGAGGGCACGCTCTACATCGACGTCCACTACACCGTCCGCGCCACCAACGACCGCCGCAACCTGGTCTTCCCCTTCTACACGATCCCGGAGTCCCCGGGGGCGGAAGCCCTGGACCTGGAACCGGCCGCCGCGGACGGAGGTGCCCGCTGATGGCCCTGCCCTCCCCGAACCTGGACGACCGCCGGTTCCAGCAACTCGTCGACGAGGCCAAGCGGTACGTGCAGCAGCGCGCGCCGGAGTGGACCGACCACAACGTCTCCGACCCGGGCGTCACCCTGATCGAGACCTTCGCCTACCTGGTCGACCAACTGCTCTACCGGCTGAACCGGGTGCCCGAGAAGAACTACACCGCCTTCCTGGACCTGCTGGGCATCCGGCTCTTCCCGCCCGCCGCGGCCCGCGCCGAGGTCGACTTCTGGCTCTCCGCCCCGCAGCCCGAGACGGTCCTGCTGCGCGCCGGCACCGAGGTGTCCACGCTGCGCACCGAGACCGACGAGGCGGTCGTCTTCGCCACCGCCGAGGACCTCCCGGTCGTCCCCAGCGCGCTGGAGCGGCTGGTCACCGTCTCCGCCGCCGGCGAGCAGGCCGACGTCACCGGCCGGCTGGCGGACGGCGTGGACGTGCGGTGCTTCCAGGCCCGCCCGGCGGCCGGGGACGCCATGCTGTTCGCCCTGCCCGCCGTGGTGCCGCGCTGCATCCTGGCCGTCCGGCTGGACAGCCGGGTGGAGGGCGTCGGCGTCGACCCGCGCCAGCCCCCGCTGGTCTGGGAGGTGTGGGACGGCGCCCGCTGGATCGCCTGCGAGACCGGCAGCGACACCACCGGCGGCCTCAACCGGCCCGGCGAGGTGGTGGTGTTCGTGCCCGCCGGGCACACCGCCTCGGTGGTGGCCGGGCGACGGGCCGGCTGGCTGCGCTGCCGGGTGACCGAGCCCAGGCCCGGCCAGCCGTTCTACTCCGAGTCCCCGACGGTGCGCCGGGCCGAGGTGTTCACCGTCGGCGGCACCGCCACCGCCGTGCACGCCCGGACCGTCACCGACGCGCCGCTGGGCACCTCGGAGGGCGTCGCGGGCCAGCGCTTCCGGCTCGCCCGCCCGCCGGTGCTGCTGGACGGCGGGGCGCCGGTGGTCGAGGTCTCGGCCGGCGAAGGCTGGCAGCGCTGGACCGTCGTCGAGCACTTCGGCGACTCAGCGCCGACCGACCGGCACGTGGTGCTGGACGCCACCAACGGCGAGTTCCTGTTCCCGCCCGCCGTCCGGGAGCCCGACGGCAGCCTGCGCGCCTTCGGTGCGGTGCCGCCCAAGGGCGCCCGGCTGCGCGTCCCGCACTACCGCACCGGCGGCGGGATCGCGGGCAACGTCGCCCGCAACACTGTCACGGTGCTGCGCAGCTCCGTCCCGTACGTCGCCCGGGTGGACAACCGGGAGGCGGCCCGGGGCGGGGTCGACGGCGAGACGGTGGAGAACGCCAAGGCGCGCGCCCCGCACCAGCTGCGGCTGCAGGAACGCGCCGTCACCGCCGGGGACTTCGAGCTGATCGCCCGGCAGGCCGCGCCCTCCGCCGCCCGGGTCAGCTGCGTGCCCGCCACCGGCGGGGAGGCCGGGGCGGTCCGGGTGCTGGTGGTGCCGGACGCCGTCGCCGACGAGGGCGAGCGGCTGCGGTTCGAGCAGCTCATCCCGGACGAGCAGGTGCTGGCCGAGGTGGCGGCCGCGCTGGACGAACGGCGGCTGATCGGCACCCGGGTCCTCGTCCAGCCGCCCGCCTACCAGGGCGTCACCGTGGTCGCCCGGCTCACCACCCGCGCCCCCGACCCCGACCGGGTCCGCGAGGCGGTGCTGGACGCGCTCTACCGCCACCTCAACCCGCTGCGCGGCGGCGCCGCCGGCACCGGCTGGCCGTTCGGCCGGGCGGTGCAGTACGGGGAGGTGTTCGCCGTGCTCCAGCGGGTGGCCGCCGTCGCGGGCGTCGAGGAGCTGCGGCTCTTCCCGGCCGACCCGATCACCGGCCGCCGGGGCGCGCCCGCCGAGCGGGTCGACGTCCCGCCGGACGCCCTGGTGTTCTCGCACCAGCACCAGGTCGTGGTCACCGCGGCCGCCGAGGACGGCACGTCATGACCAGAGCCGCCGTCCCCGGGCTGCCCAGCCCGCACCCGATCGGCGAACTGCTGCCCGCGCTCTTCGCCGACGACGACTTCGCCCAGCGCTTCACGGCCGGCCTGGACACCGTCCTCGCCCCGGTCTTCGCCACCCTGGACAACCTGCCCGCCTACTTCCGGCCCGAACTCGCGCCCGCCGACTTCCTCGACTGGCTGGCCTCCTGGGTCGCGGTCGAGGTCGACCCGGCCTGGCCGGAGGAGGTGCGCCGGGCGGTGGTCGGGCGCGCCGTGGAACTGCACCGCTGGCGGGGCACCCGGCGCGGACTCACCGAGCGGCTGCGGCTGGTGCTGGGCGCCGGGGCCGAGATCACGGACGGCGGCGGCGCCGCCTGGTCCACCGACCCCGACGGCGCCCTGCCGCCCGCACCGGGCGGTGGCGGGGTGCTGGTCCGGGTCTGGCCGCTGGGCGGCGCGGGGCTGGACGAGGACCAGGTGCTGGCCGTCGTCCGGGCCGGCTGCCCGGTCCACCTGACCTGCCGGGTCGAGATCCTGCCCGGTCCACCCGGGCGAGCGGAGGGCTGACGGATGCCGGTGTGTCCCGAATGCGGCACGGCCAACGCGGAGGGCGACGACTTCTGCGGCAACTGCGGCGCCTACCTGGGGTGGTCGCGCCGCGCGCCCGCCGCGGGGGCCGGGCCCGCTCCGGTGGCGGGGCCTGCGCCCACGCCGGCCCCGGCGGAGTCCGAACCCGCTGCGCCGGCGCCTGCCGCGCCCGCGCCCGCGCCCAGTTCCGAGCCCGAGCCTGCCGCGCCCGAGCCGGCCGGCCCCGACACCTCGCGCACCTGGCGGAACGTCTCCCGGCGGGTCACCAGCCGAAGCCGGCGCACCCAACCGCCCGCCGCCCCGGAGCCCGCCGCCCCGACACCGGCCCCGCCGGTCGAGGGACCGCGAGCCGAGGAGCCGCGAGCCGAGGAGCCGCGAGCCGAGGAGCCGCCGTCCCCGCCGACGGTCGAGACCTCGCGCTCGACCTCCACCCGGGTGCGGCCCGTACCGGCTCCCGCGGCGGAGCCGAGGTCCGCGCCTGTTCCGGAACCCGCGCTGGAACCCGCCCCGGCACCCGAGCGGGGGCCGGTCCCGGCCCCGGACCCGAAGCCGCAACCACCCGCCGCGCCGCAGGCCGACCCGGTCGCCGTGCAGCCCGCCAAGCCCGTCGCGCCGCGCCCCGTCGTCTGGGCCTCCGCCGTCGAGGAGGCCCAGGACGGCCCGCCCTGCCCCCGCTGTGGCACCCCCAACCTGCCCGAGCGCCGGTTCTGCCGCCGCTGCGCGGCCCCGCTGACCGCCACCGCGGCCGCCCCGCAACTGCCCTGGTGGCGCACCCGGTGGCCGTTCCGGCGCCGGGTGCGGATCGGCGGCTCGGGCAACGCGCTGCGCCGCACCATCGCGCTGATCGTGCTGCTCGCGCTGGTGGTGGCGGGGATCCTGCTCTACCCGCTCGGGAAGAACGCCTACCAGGACGTGCTGGACAAGCTGGGCAGCACCGCGCCGGTCGCGCCCTCGCTGACCACGGCGTCGGGCGCGGTCGAGGGGCACCCCGCGAGCGCGGCCGACGACGGCCTCTCCAACACCTACTGGGGCGCGCCTGCGATCGGTGACTCCGTCGACTTCACCTTCCGCACCCCGTTCCGGCTGGTGGACCTGATCGTCCACACCGGCGCCTCCGCGGACCCGGAGCAGTTCCGGCAGCAGGCCCGCCCGCTGGTGCTCGCCCTGGAGGTGACCGCCTCGGACGGCGAGGTGCACCGCAAGCAGGTCACGCTCAACGACCAGCCGGGCCCGCAGACCGTGGCGACCGGCATCAGCGACGTCGTCCAGGTGAGGCTGACCGTCCGCGAGGCGGCGGGCACCGGCCCGGGCCGCACCGTGGCGCTGGCCGAGGTGGAGTTCTTCAAGCGGACGTGAAGGGGTGCCCGCCGCCGCGGTGGTGTCAGAGGAGGTCGACGCGGTTCAGCGAGACCTCCTCGGCGGGGCCGGAGTGCAGCGGGGTCCCGGCAAGGGTGACCGGGCCCCGCTGCCCGTCGACCACGGTCTGCCCGAGCCGACCTCGCCCGAGCCGACCTCGCACGAGCCGACCTCGCACGAGCCGACCTCGCACGAGCCGACCTCGCACGAGCCGACCTCGTGCGAGAGCCCGTGCGCGATGGCCGGGTTGACGATCATGCCGTAGCGCTCGATGTGGAAGGCGTGGACGGTCCGGCCGTCCAGCTCCCGCAGGGTGTCCTCGACCGCCGGGGATCAGACGGCGGGCTGGTCGTGGGTCGAGCAGTGGATGCCGCCGCCGCCGGAGGCGATGGTGTCGATCTGCACGGGGACGATCTCGCGGTCCGGGAACTGGTCCTTGAAGACCTCCCGGGCGTGCCCGTCGGCCTTGGCGTCGCCGAACAGCGGCAGGTAGACGCCCTTGTTGCCGATGTAGAAGTTCATGTACGAGGACACGAAGGCGTCGCCCCGACCGGTGATCCGGTCCGGGTCGGGCTGGCTGATCTCGATCACCTTGAGCTTCCTGCCGGTGGCGTCGGTGGCGTCCGCGAGTACGGCCCGGGCCTGGTCGGCGGAGCGGGACCAGACGTCCGCGGGCATGCCGGGGAAGGCTCGGTCCAGGAAGACCACGCCGGGGGCGGCGAACCGGGCCAGGCAGTCGACGTGGGCGTCGGTGATGTCCTTGCCCTTCACGCCGGCCAGCCAGATCACCTTGGTGATGCCGAGGGCCTGCTTGAGCTCGGCCTCGATCTGGTCGCGGTCGCGGCCCGGGTTGCGGTTGGCGTTGACGATCGAGCTCTCGGTGACCATCAGGGTGCCCTGGCCGTCGGTCTCGAAGGAGCCGCCCTCGGCGACCAGTTGGGTCGCGACCCGCTCGATCCCGTAGGTGTCCAGGACGGCGCGGGCGATCCGGGCGTCGTTGTCGTGCTGCTGCTTTCCGCCCCAGCCGCTGAAGTTGAAGTCGACGCCCTTGGCCTTTCCGCGCTCCTCGACGAACACCGGCACGGTGTCGCGGGCCCACAGGTCGTCCACCGGGACGGACAGCAGCTCGACGTCCTTGCCGCAGGCGTTGCGGGCGGAGTCCTCCTGGCCGGGGCGCACCAGCAGGACCACCGGTTCGCGGCTGCCGATGGCGCGGGCCACCGAGGCGATGTCCTTGCGGACGGCGCCGAGCTGCTCGCCCCAGACGTTCTCGGAGGCGGGCCAGGCCATGAAGGTCCGCTCGTGCTTCTCCCACTCGCCGCCGAGGCGGCGTCCGCCGGCGGGGGCGGGGGCCGCCGACGCGGTCGGTGCGGCGGTGGCGCTCGCGGACGGTTGCCCGGCGGGGGCGGAGGACGACGGGGCCGCCGGCTCCGCGGCGTCGTCGCCGCCGGACGCGCAGGCGGTCGCGCCGGCCGCGATCAGGCCGGCGCCGGCGAGGGAACGCAGCACCGTGCGGCGCGCGAGGGAGGACTGGGACACGGTGGACTCCGGTGGGCCGAGGGTGGATCCGAACTGCACTCTCGCATTGACTGAAAAATCAGTCAAGCTCTACGGTGAAAGCACCCAAACCACCCCGAGACGACCCGGGTCGCCGCACGCGGCTCCGGTCCCGATGACGAAAGGCCGGGTGAGGCGACGATGCTGCGCAATGGACTGGAGCCCTGGCACCTGCTGGTGGTGCTGGCGGTCGTGGTGCTGCTCTTCGGATCCAAGAAGCTGCCCGAGATGGCGCGCGGACTGGGGAAGTCGATGCGCATCCTCAAGGCGGAGACGGCGGCCATGCGGGAGGAGGACCAGCCCGCCGCCCCTGCGACCCCCGCGCCCGCGACCGCCGCGCCCGTGGCGTCCGAGCCGGCCCGGCGCCCGGTCTGACCCCGGGCCGCCGATCGGCGCCGAGAGCCCGTCGCTCCCACCCCTGCCGTGGGCGGCGACGGGCTCTCGGCCGTTCCCGGGGGCGTCAGCCGTTGCGGTGGTAGTGGTCCAGCGAGACCTTGACCGCCCCGTCCGCGCCCGCCGTCGACAGCACCCGGACGACGGCCAGCTCCTTGCCGTCCGCCGACCGGACGCAGAAGGCGCCGCGCGACCCTACGGCGCTGAACGGCACCCGGGCGGTCGGACGGCTGCCGAGCCCCTGGAGGCACTCGGCCAGGCCGAGGCCGGAGTCCCGGCCGATGTAGGAGTCGGCGGTCTCCGGGATCAGGAACTCGCGGTCGGTGCGCCCCACGTACCAGTTCACGGTCTCGACCGGCACCACCGTGCCCGAGGCCAGGTCGAACTCGTCGTTCGGATCCGCCGAGGTGAGCTCCACCGCCCGGTAGTCGGCGGTGAAGTCGGTGGCGGGCGCGGACGGCGCCGCGCGGCTCGGCCGGGGGCTCGCGGACGGCGAGCCGGCGGGGCCCGACGGGCCGGTGGGCGCCGCCGACACGCCGGGCACGGGGGAGTCGGCCACCGGGGCCTCGGCCGTCGCCGCCTCCACCGGGTCCGAGTCGTCGAGTACGAACACCGTCGCTGCGACGCCGACGGCCAGGGCGACCACGGCGACCAGCGCGGTGCGCCCGCGCAGCCGCTTCGGCCGCGCGGGCGACCTCGGCTCGGTGGACGCGACCGGTGCGGCGGACGTGACCGACGCGGCGGACGCGGCGGATCCAGCGGTCGCGGCAGGGCCGCCCGGCGCCGCCGGTGCGGTGGCGAGCACCGTCGGCGTCGGCGTCGCCGCGGGCGCGAGCATCGTCGGGGCCGAGTTCAGGCCCGGCCCGGCTGCCTCGGCTGGCGTCTGCGGCAGCTCGGCGTGCCGGGTGATCTGGCTGGTCAGCGGTTGCGGCAGCCAGTCCTCGCCGAACCGCAGCTGCCCGCCGACCGCGGGGTGGCCGGCCGCGGCGGCGATCACCTCGGCGGTGGTCGGCCGGTCCTCGGGGCGCTTGGCCAGGCAGCGCCGGAGCAGGTCGCGCAGGCCCTCCGGCACCCGGTCGAGGTCGGGTTCCTCGTGGACGGTGCGGTAGAGCGTCGCCGGGTGCGGGCCGTCGCCGAACGGCGGGGCGCCGGCCGCGACGTGCACCGCCAGGGTGCCGAGCGCCCAGACGTCGGTGGCCGCGGTCACGGACTGCCCCAGGGCCTGCTCGGGGGCCATGTAGGCGGGGGAGCCGATCTGCAGCCCGGTGCCGGTCAGGGCGACGGCGTCGGCCGCCCGGGCGATGCCGAAGTCGATCACCCGGGGGCCGTCGGCGGCGATCAACACGTTGGCCGGCTTGAGGTCGCGGTGGACCACCCCGCTGGCGTGGATGGCCTGGAGCGCCTCGGCGATCCCGGCCATCAGCAGCAGGACGGTGCGCTCGGGCAGCGGGCCGAACCGCTGCACCACCTGCTGGAGCGAGGGGCCGGGTACATAGGTGGTGGCCAGCCACGGGGTGGCGGCGTCCGGCCCGGCGTCGACCAGCTGGGCGGTGAACAGTCCGTGGATGAGCCGGGCGCTGGCCACCTCCTGGGCGAACCGGGCCCGGAAGTCCGGGTCCCCGGCCAGCTCGGGGCGCACCACCTTGAGCGCCACCGGGCGGCCGCCCGGGGTGTACGCGAGGTAGACCCGGCCCATGCCGCCGGCGCCGAGCCGCGCGTACAGCCGGTGGCCGCCGACCTCGCGCGGGTCGGCCGCGGTCAGCGGCTGGAAGACCGGCTGGAGGGCGAAGGGGGATCGGTCAGCGGACATGGGGCGGCCTCTCTCGGCGGACAAGGAGGGGTGTGGCAGCCGGCACGGCGTCCACGGCCATCCGTGGCGCGGTGCGGCGCGGACGGCATCGCGAAGTTTAGAGGTTCCGTCAGGGGGTGCCGCGCCGGGCCCGGTGTCGAGCCGGTGCCGGGCCCTTGCCGAGGCGGTGAAGGCCTGGTGGGGGCCGTGTTCAGAGTTTTGGGGCGCGGGTGCGGACGGGGCGGTCCGGAGCGATTCAGGCATTTGACTGAATTTTCAGTTCGATGGAGGATGCGGGGCAACCCAGCGGAAAGCCCCGGACGAAACACCGGCGCGCGGCCGCCCGGACGGCAGTGATCCTGCCCCGCCTCGGACGCGCGCCCCAGGAAGGACCCCCGTGCAGGCCACCACCGACGAGACCGGCGCGCCCCCCGCCGCGCCGCCCCGAGCCCCCCGCCGCAGCCGGCGCTTCGCCGTCCTCCTGGCGATGGTCGTCGCCCTCTGCGGCAGCGGCATCGGCCTCTACCTGAACGAACGCAACACCCGCGAGCAGACCCGTGAGCTGGCCGTCCCCTCGGCCGCCGACTGGATCGAACTCGACGTCACCGCACAGGACGTGGACCCGACGGCCCAGCAGCTGACGCTCTACGTCACGCCCGTCCCGCACGGCCGCTTCGCCGCCGGCCCGGGCTCGCAGGCCTTCGCCCGCCCGGTCGAGATCAGCGTCACCGGCACCCCCAAGGTGACCGTCAAGGCCGCCGAGGGGGAGGCCGCGCCCTCCCAGCTCGTCCAGGTGGGGATCTACGACGGCACCAAGACCGACTACCCCTTCGACCGCTACCGGATGGAGGTGGGCTTCGCCGCCGGCAGTGCGGGCGCGACCGTGCCGGTCGGCGTGGTCCTCACCGACACCGACCCGTTCTTCGTCCTGCGCCCCCAGGCCACCACCGCGAGCAACGGCGCGGTGGCCCTGGACACCAGGATCACCCGCTCCCGCAGCACCTTCATCCTCTCCTGGTTCATGATCGCGGCGATGTGGGCCATCGCCCTGGCCGTCCTCGGCGCCGCCGAGGTGCTCTACCGCAAGCGCGAGGGCCTGGTCTGGCCCTCCCTGGGCTGGATGGCGGCCAGCCTGTTCGCCCTGATCGGCATGCGCAACGCCGCCCCCGGCGCGCCGCCGATCGGATCGCTGATGGACTACGTGGCGTTCTTCTGGGCGGAGGGGATCATCGCCGCGAGCCTGGCCTGCACGGCCTGGTGCGGCATCCGCACCGAGCACCGGCTGCGGCGGGAGAAGGAGGCCGAGGCCGAAGCCGCCTGACCGTACCCGCCGGGCCCGGCTCCCACGGGCCCGGGCCGGTCAGCCGGTCATCGGTCACCCGCCCGCGGACAGCGCGGCCATCAGCGTCCGCAGCACCCGCCCGGCGTCCACCGTTCCGTCCAGCGAGCCGATCGCGGCCAGCCCGTCCACGGCGGCGGCGAAGGCCTCGCCGGGCGGGCGGGGGTCGGAGCCGTCGCCGCGCTCGTCCGCCAGCGTCCGGAACAGGCGCACGAAGCAGGACCGCCAGCGCGCGTACTCCGCCTCCAGACTGGCCCGGACCCGCTCGTCGTTGAGCGCCAGCCAGTGCAGCGCCGCGTGCAGCCGGGCCAGGTCGGGGCTCTCCGGCCGGGTGAGCAGGGTGAGTACCCGCTCCGCCCGCTCGGCGAAGCCGCCCGGGCCGTCCACCGCCTCCTCCAGCGGGGTGATCCACTCGGGCCGGATGTCGGCGACCACCGCGACGATCAGTTCGGTGCGGTCGGCGAAGTGGTAGTGGCACATCCCGTGCGAAACCCCGGACAGCGCGGCCACGTTGCGGGTGGTGAACCGCCCGGCGTCACCGCCCGCGAGCAGTGTCCGGGCCGCCGCGATCAGCCTGGCCCGGGTCTGCTCGCCCTTGACGGAGGCCCGCGCCCGGCCGGTGCCGCCCGTCGGCGCGGAGGACGCCTCCCGCGCTGTTCCTGTCGCCCGTGTCGCCATGGCCGCCACTGTAACGAGCGGGGCGGTCCCGGGAGGGGCGGGCCGCGAATCGGTCCCGCCGGATCCCCGCCGGATCCCCGCCGGATCCCCGCCGGATCCCCGCCGATCGCCGCCGCTCCCCATGGATCCGCACGGATCTGCGCGGATCCGTGCGCGGGATATTGACCGAGCGCTTGGCCAGTTCTACCTTCTGGGCAACTCCACGGCCGTCGGCCGGAATTGACACGGAGGTAGAAGTGGACGATCGCGATCACCACAGACCCGACCCGGCGCTCCTCGGGCGCCTCGGCCGGCGCGGCTTCCTGACAGCCGCCGGACTGACCGCCGCCGGCGCCGCGCTGACCGGGCTGAACGCACCGCAGGCCGCCGCCCGCGGCACGGCGCCCGGCCGCCCGGCACCCGGCGGTACGTCACCCGGCGGTACGGCATCCGGCGGCAGGGCGCCCGCCACCACCGGCTACACCGTCCCGGTCGACAGCGTCCCGCACACCCGGACCTGGATGGCCTGGCCGGACAGCACCGGCATCTGGCGCAACAAGCTCAGCGGCGTGCAGGCGAACATCGCCCTGATCGCCAAAACCATCGCCAGGTACGAGCCGGTCACCGTGTGCGCCAACCCCGCCAGCGTCTCCAAGGCGCAGTCGATGTGCGGCTCGCGGGTCACCGTCATCGGCTCCATCCCCGTCGACGACTGCTGGATGCGCGACACCGGCCCGGTCTTCCGCACCGACGGCGCGGGCGGCCTGGACACCGTAGGCCTCAACTTCAACGGCTGGGGAAACAAGCAGACGCACGCCAACGACGCCCTGGTGGCCCAGCGCGTCGCCGCCTACCTCGGCATCCCGTTCACCGCCGCCGGGCTCGTCGCCGAGGGCGGCGCCGTCGAGACCGACGGCGCCGGCACCCTGATGGCGACCAGCAGCAGCATCGTCAACCCCAACCGCAACCCCGGCCTGTCCCAGGCCCGGATCGAGTCCGCGCTGTACGCGGCCTTCGGTGCCTCGAAGGTGGTCTGGTTCCCCGGCATCCAGGGCCAGGACATCACCGACGACCACGTCGACGCGAGCTCGCGGTTCCTCGCCGCCGGTTCGGCCGTCGTCCAGATGCCGCTGTCCGGGGACACCGACATCTGGTCCAACGACGAGCGCCAGCAGTACCAGATCCTCTCGGGCGCGACGAGCGCGCAGGGCGCGCGGATCGCGGTCGGCCGGATCCAGGGCCCCGACTACAACCTGATCCGCTCGACCGACCCCAACTTCGTCGGCTCCTACGCCAACTACTACCTCTGCAACAACGCGGTGATCTCCGCCCAGTTCGGCGACACCTCGGCCGACGCCGCCGCCAAGGCCGCGCTCGCGCGGCTCTTCCCCGGCCGGACCGTCGAGCAGCTCAACATCGACTACCTCGGCGCGGGCGGCGGCGGCATCCACTGCGTCACCCAGCAGCAGCCCGCCGTCTGAGTCCGCCACCCCGGGCTGAACCCACCACCCCGGTAGGGCCGTCGAGACCCCGGTCCGCCACCCCGGCCGGGACAGCGGCCGACGGGACGGCGAAGTGCCCCCGCCCGGGTCGGGCGGGGGCACCGCACCGTCCGGCGGCAGCGAAACGGCCCCGGGCCTCACCGTCCCGGGCGGGCCGCGGTGGTGAGGGCGAGGGTCAGCAGCAGCCCGCCGCCCGGGTTGGCCCCGGCGGACAGGGCGCCGCTGCCAGCTGCTCTCAACCGTGCGGCGGCGCAGGCCAGTTCGACCGTCGTACGGTGGGTGCCGGCGGCCCCCGAGGGTACGGCGGGCAGCCGGTGCCGCGCCTCGCCGACCAGGTCCGGCCCGCGGTCGGCCACCTGGACCCGGATCCGGTCGGGCGTCCCGGGCCGGCCGGCAGTCAGCTCGGTGCGCACCAGCACCCGCGCCCCGGGCGGGCTGCGCCGCAGCGCGGACTCCACCATCGCGACCAGCACGGCGTCCAGTTGCTCCTGCACGGCGGGCACGGCGGGCAGCCGCTGCGCCGACCGCACGGTCAGCGCCTGTGGCGGTACGCCGGCCACGGCCCGGGCCACGGCGGTGGTCACCGTCGCCCAGCCGTACGGGAGTTCACCGGCCGCCTCGCCCTCGTCCGCCCCGCCCGCCACTGGCCGGGCCGACCGGCCGCGCAGGCCGGCCGTGAGCCGGGCGAGCCGGCCGCCCCGCGCGCCGGGTGCGCCGCCGCGCGCCGGCCCGTACCCGGTCAGCCGACGGCCGGGACGTCGTGGGTGGCGCAGTGGATGCCGCCGCCGCCGGACGCGATCGCGTCGATCTTCACGGGGACGATCTCCCGGCCCGGGAAGTACTGCTTGAGGACCTGCTGGGCGCGCTCGTCGGCCCGGGTGTCGCCGAACCTGGGCAGGTAGACGCCCTTGGAGCCGACGTAGAAGTTCATGTACGAGGAGACGAAGGCGTCCCCGCGCCCGGTGATCCTGTCCGGGTCCGGCTGCTGGAGCTCGATCACCTGGAGCTTCCTGCCGGTCGCGTCGGTGGCGTTCCTGAGCACCCCGCGGGCCTGCTCGGCCGCGCGGGACCAGACGTCCGCCGGGCCGCCGGGGAAGGACTGGTCGAGCAGGACGACGCCCGGGGCGACGAAGCGGGCCAGGCAGTCGACGTGGGCGTCGGTGATGTCCTTGCCCTTGACGCCGGCCAGCCAGATCACCGTGGTCACGCCGAGCGCCTTCTTGAGCTCGGCCTCGACCTGGTCCCGGCTCATCCCCGGGTTGCGGTTGGCGTTGACGACGGAGCTCTCGGTGACCATCAGGGTGCCCTGGCCGTCGGTCTCGAAGGAGCCGCCCTCGGCGACCAGCGGGGTCTCGACGCGCTCGACGCCGAACCTGGCCAGCACCGTCCGGGCGATCTTGGAGTCGTTGGCGTGCTGCTGCTTGTTGCCCCAGCCGTTGAAGTTGAAGTCGACGCCCTTGACCTTGCCGCCCTCCTCGACGAACACCGGCAGGGTGTCGCGGGCCCACAGGTCGTCGACGGCCACCGGCACCACCTCGACGGCGGAGCCGCAGGCCTTCCGGGCGGCCTCCTGCTGCTCCGGGCGGGCCATCATGACGACGGGTTCGCGGGCGGCGATGGCCTGGGCGAGGCCGGCGATGTCCTTGCGGACCTCCGGGACCTGCTCGCCCCAGACGCTCTCGGAGGCGGGCCAGGACATCACGGTGCGCTGGTGCTTCTCCCACTCGGCGCCGAAGCGCCGGGCGCCGGGGGCGCCGGGGGTGCCGGGCTGCTGGGAGGGCGGCACGGCGCCGTCGGGGTCGCCGAGGTCGTTGGGGTCGCAGGCGGTCAGGCCGAGGGTGAGGACGCCGACTCCGGCGCCGACACCGGCGATGGAGCGGATCATGCTGCGGCGGGACAGGGCGTTGGTCATACGGGCTCTCCGGGCAGGGTTCGAGGGTGGTCCGGGAAGGAGAACTTGGTGCGGCTCGGGTTCGGGTTCGGGCTCCGGCTACGGCAGCGGCTCGTGCATGGTCGAGCAGTGGATGCCGCCGCCCCCGGCCATCAGCCGGTCGACGTCGAGCTGGACGACGTGGCGGCCGGGGAAGGCCGCGGCGAGCGCGTCCCGGGCGGCGGCGTCCTTGTAGGCGTCGCCGAACTGGGCGGTGATGACCCCGCCGTTGACGAGGACGAAGTTGAGGTAGGAGTCGACGAACGTGGAGCTGCGGGAGCGGACGGTGTCCGGGCCGTGCACCGGGACGACCTGGAGCCGGCGGCCGCGGGCGTCGGTGGCGGCGGAGAGGACGGCGAACTGCTCGCGGGCGTCGCGCGCCCAGGAGTCGTTGCGGTCGGCCGGCGGCAGCTGGACCATCACCACGCCGGGGCGGACGAACCGCGAGGTGACGTCGACGTGGTCGTCGGTGATGTCCTCGCCCTTGATGCCGGGCAGCCAGATCATCCTGTCCGCGCCGTAGGCCTCCAGGACGGCGTCCTCGATCTCGTCCCGGCTCATGCCGCGGTTGCGGTTCTTGTTGACCAGGCTGCTCTCGGTGGCCATCACGGTGCCGTCGCCGTCGGTCTCGACCGCCCCGCCCTCGCCGACGAAGTCCGCGTAGGAGTGGCGCAGGCCGCGGTGGGCGGCGATCCGCTCGGCGGCCCGGGCGTCGTCGTAGTGGACCTGCTTGTTGCCCCAGCCGTTGAAGTTGAGGACCACGGCCTCCAGGCCGCCGTGGCCGTCCCGGCGGAACACCGGGGCGATGTCGCGCATCCACAGGTCGTCGGTGGGGATCGCGGTGATCACCTCGACGGACGGGCCGCACCGCGAGCGGGCCTTGTCCGCGGTGTAGTCGTCCGGGGCGCACATCACCACCGGCTCGAACTGGGCGACGGTGCGGGCGATCAGGGCGATGTCCTCCTGGACGCCGCCCAGGCGCAGCCCCCACACGCCCCGGCGGGAGGGCCAGGACATCCAGGTCCGCGCGTGCGGGACGTCGTCGGCGGGCACCCAGGGGCCCGACTCGCCGGAGTGGTCGTCGTGGTAGTGGCTCACGGTGGTCTCCTGATCGTGCGGAGGTGCGCAGGTGCCGTTCGCGCCGCGGCCCGGGGCCGGTCCGTGGTCGGGGGAGGGCCGCAGCCGGGGGAGGGGCCGCAGCCGTCTCCACTCTCCGGGTCACGGCGCGCGGGCGCAGAGCGGGACGGACGGAGTCGACGGACGGGGCGGGCAGCGCCTGCTGTCCCCTGCAGCGTCGCACTGACTAAAAAGTCAGTCAAGTTCAGGCGCATGCCGTGACTCTCACCGCAGGGACCGTCACGCAGCGCGCCGTCCGGGCCTGCCTGCCGCACGGTTCAGGCGTCGAGCCGGGTGATCTCGGTGTCGATCGCCTCGGTCATCAGGGCGCGGGCGTGGGCGACCGGCAGGCTGCCGCTGAGCCAGCGGGTGCTGAGGCCCTCCAGCAGGGCGGTGAGCCGCTCGGCGGCGCCGGCCAGGGCCGGCGCGGAGGCCGTCGGCCGGATCACACCGAGCAGCCCGGCGGTCTCCTGGACCCAGAGCCGGGTGGCGCGGGCGAGGTCCTCGCGCAGGGTCTCGTCGAAGACGGCGCTGGCGCGCAGTTCGCCCCAGGCGGTGCTGTTCTCCCGGACCTCGACGGTGTCCTGGAGTTCGAGCAGCAGGGTCTGCTCCAGCTCCTCGCGCGCCGTCGGGGGCGGGGCGTCCGCGGGTCGGTCGGTGGTGTAGCCCTCGGCCCGGTCGCTGATGAACTCCAGGGTGCTCCGCAGGATCCCGGTGCGGTCCTTGAAGTGGTAGTAGATCAGCGCGGTGGACACGCCCGCCTCGGCGGCGAGCTCCTCCACCCGCAGCCCGCGCACCCCGCGCCGGGCGATGACACGGGCGGCTGCTTGCAGGATCGACGTTCTACGACTGGCCATGGGTCGCCACCCTACCCGGGCGCGGGGCCGCGCGACGGCCCCGGCTGACCGATCGGTCAGCCGATCGGCCGATCGCCCCGACGACGAGGCCCGGCCGGGCCCGGACGGGCGGCGGTTGCGGCGCGGGACGGCCTTCGGCCGCCGCCCGCGCGGGTTCAGTGCCGCGCCAGCTCGGTGTCGACGGCGCCGCGGAGCAGGCGGCGGGCGTGGTCGAGGCTCAGCGAGCCGCTGAGCCAGCGCACGCTGAGGCCCTCGATCAGGGCGGTGAGCCGTTCGGCGGCGGCCGCGTGGGCGGGGGCGGTGCCGGTGGGGTCGGCGCGGGCGAGCAGTTCGGCCACGTCGTGCACCCAGGTGTGGGTGGAACGGGCGAGTTCCTCGCGCAGGTCGGGCTCGAAGACGGCGGTGGCCCGCAGTTCGCCCCAGGCGGTGCTGTTCTCGCGGACCTCGGCGGTGTCCTGGAGTTCGCGCAGCAGGACCCGCTCCAGGTCGGTGCGCGGGTCCCCGGCCCGGGCGGCGGGTTCCTCGCCGGCGGTGTAGTGGTCGGCGCGGTCGCTGATGAACTCCAGCGTCCGGCGCAGGGTGCCGGCCCGGTCGGTGAAGTGGTAGTAGATCAGCGCGGTGGACACCCCGGCCTCGGCCGCGAGCTCGCCCATGCGCAGTCCGCGGATGCCGCGTCGGGCGATGACGCGGGTGGCGGCTTCGAGTATCCCTGTCCGACGGTCCGACATGAGCGGTCACTCTACCGGTCCTCGGGCCGGCTCGTTACACAATCCTGACAAGAATTTCAGGACTTCCCTCCGAGTGCTCCCCGAGGTCGCCTCCCTGGTCGATGCGCCACGCTGTCCTGGTGCTGGGCGGTGGGTCGGGGGTGTCCGGGGCGTTCCGGAGCTGACCGAAAGGTCACTGCCACCCAGGGGCTTGACTGAATTTTCAGTGCGGTGAAGGATGCGGGGCAACCCCCACACCTCCCACCTCATACAGGGAGCGTTTCTTGAACACCCCCACCCCCTCACGAAGAAGCCTGCTCCGCTTCGGCGCGGCCGCGGTGCCGCTGGCCGTCCTCACCACGGCCCTCCCGGCCGTCGCCCGGGCCGACGAAGCCCAGGCGGCCACGGCCGCAGACACCGCCACGGCCGCAGACACCGCCTCGGCCACCGCCCCGCCGCGGCTGCGGATGCCGGCCGAGAGCGACCGGCACGACCGCACCTTCATGGCCTGGCCGGCCCTCTCCTCGATCTGGGGCAACTCGCTCTCCGCGGTCCGCGACGACATCGCCCGGGTCGCCCACGAGATCTCCCGCTACGAGCCGGTGGTCCTGGTCGCCCGCCCCGCCCAGGCCGCGAGCGCCCGGTACTGGTGCGGCCCCGGCAGCACCTACGGCATCACCGTCATCGAGATCCCCAACGACGACCTGTGGATCCGCGACTTCGGCCCGACCTTCACGGTCGCGCCCGGGGCCGTCGCCGGGGTCGACACCCACTTCAACGGCTGGGGCAAGACCGGCACCCCCTACTACCAGCCCTTCGCCGAGGACGCCGCGGTCGCGGCGAGCCTGCTCGCCGAGTACGGCGTCAGCCGCGTCAGTGCCTCCTTCACCGGTGAGGGCGGCGCCCTGGAGACGGACGGCCAGGGCACCCTGCTGGCCACCGTCAGCTCGCTGGTCAACCCGAACCGCAACCCGGGCATGACCCAGGACCAGGTCGAACAGGCCTTGAAGGCCGGCCTCGGCATGGACAAGGTGATCTGGCTGGCCGGGCTGGCCGGCCAGGACATCACCGACGACCACATCGACTGCCTGGCCCGCTTCACCTCCGCGGGCCGGGTAGTCCTCGACAAGCCCGGCCCGGGCACCGACCAGGTCTGGATCGACGTCCACCAGCAGGCCGCGCAGGTCCTGCAGAGCGCGACCGACGCCCAGGGCCGCGCCCTGACCGTGGTGGAGCTGCCCGGCCCGGACCGCAGCCTGATCCGCGGCCGCGGCAAGGACTTCCTGTCCAGCTACACCAACTTCTACGTCGCCAACGGCGCCGTCTTCGTGCCCCAGTTCGGCGACGGCTACGCCGACGGCCTGGCCCACACCCTCCTCCAGGCCGAGTTCCCCGGCCGCGACGTGGTCCAGATCAACATCGACAACATCGCCTCCGGTGGTGGCGGCATCCACTGCGCCACCCAGTCCCAGCCCGCCGTACCGGCGGCCCTCTGACCCCTCGGCGGCCCGCCCGGTACCCCACGGCGGCGGGCCGCCGAGGCCTCGGCCCCCAGCGCCGGTCCGGCCCTGGCACCGAGCCCGCACCACAGCACCGCACCAGTTCCGACCGGAAGAGGAAACCCGTGACGTTCCGAATGCCCGCCGAGTGGACCGAGCACGAGGGCTGCCTGATGGCCTGGCCCGTACGGCCGGACCTCTGGGGCGACACCCTGGACGAGGCGAAGCGCGAGTACGCGACGGTCGCCCGCGCCATCGCCGAGTTCGAGCCGGTCACCATGGTGGCGCCGCCCGGCCACGGCGCCGAGGCGCGCGAGCACTGCGGCGAGGGCATCACCGTCCTCGAACTCCCGCTGGACGACTCCTGGTTCCGCGACAGCGCGCCGATCTTCGTGCTGGACGGCGAGGGCCGGCGGGCCGGCGTCGACTTCCGCTTCAACGCCTGGGGCCGCAAGCACCACCCCTGGGACGCCGACGACCGGATCAGCGCCCTGCTGCTGGACCACCTCGGCGTCCCCGCCGTCCGCTCCGGGATGATCCTCGAAGGCGGCGCCATCACCGTCGACGGCGAGGGCACCCTGATCACCACCGAGCAGTGCCTGCTCCACCCCAACCGCAACCCGGACCTGAGCCGGGCGGAGATCGAGGACGAACTCAAGGCCCGCCTCGGCGTCACCAAGGTGATCTGGCTGCCCTACGGCGGCGCGCTCGACACCGAGACCGACGGCCACGTCGACGGCGTCTGCGCCTTCGTCGCCCCCGGCAAGGTCGTCGTCCAGCTGCCCGCCGACCCCGCGCACCCGGACTACGTGCGGATGCGCGCCAACCGCACCGTGCTGGAGCACTCCACCGACGCCCAGGGCCGGCCCTTCGAGATCGTCGACCTCCCGCAGGCCGCCTTCGTCGAGGTCGGCGGCAACCGGGTCGAGGTCGGCTACCTCAACTTCTACCTGGCCAACGGCGGCGTCGTCGTCCCGGTCGCCGACCACCCCGAGGACGCGGGTGCGCTCGCCGTCCTCGCCGCGGCCCACCCCGACCGCACGGTGGTCGGCGTGCGCGCCCGGGTGATCGCCTACGGCGGCGGCGGCGTCCACTGCATCACCCAGCAGATCCCGGCCGCCCGGGCCTGACCCACCCCGGCCGCCCGGGCCCGCCCCCAACCGGCCCCCGGACGCGACCGCCCCACCGGCGCGTCCCCCCGCGGACCGGTACGGCCCGCACCCCGTACCGCTCCGCACCTCCCGTTCCGCACCGATCGGAAGACCACCCTCATGACGCTCGCACCCGCGAGACGCGCCACCACGCGCGGCCGGCTCGCCCTCGCCACCGCCCTGCTCTCGGCCGCGACCATGGTCGCCGCCTGCTCGGGCCCGCCGCGCGGCGGGGACTCCGGCCAGGCCGGCTTCCGGCTCTCCGCCTCCACCCCGCCCGCCAAGGGCGAGATCGACTCCTTCACCTGGGCCACCTACGCCGAGCCGCCGACCCTCGACTACATCCAGGCCTTCGACTACCCGCAGAACACGATCCTCTCCAACGTCTGCGAGAGCCTGATGCGCTGGACCCCCCAGCTCACCCTGGCGCCCGGCCTGGCCGAGAAGGCCGGCAACCCCGACCCGACCACCTGGGTCTACGACCTGCGCTCGGGGGTGCACTTCCACGACGGCACGGTGATGACCGCCGACGACGTCGTCTACAGCCTCGGCCGGCAGACCGACCCCAACAACGCGGCGGCCTGGGCCCAGACCTTCCAGAACGTCGACTCCATCACCAGGACCGGGCCGCTCCAGGTCACCGTCAAGCTCAAGCAGCCCGACTCCCAGTTCCCGCAGTACATGGCCACCGCCGCCGGCGTCGTCGCCGCCAAGGCCGGCATCGAGGCCGCAGGCAAGGACTACGGCACCAGCGGCAGCCTCGACTGCACCGGCCCCTATCGGCTCGGCACCTGGGCCAAGGGCCAGTCGCTCGAACTCCAGCGCTTCGACGACTACTGGGGCACCAAGGCCAAGTCCAAGAAGGTCGTGTTCAGCTTCCTCACCGACTCCTCCGCCCGCACCAACGCGATGCTGACCGGCGACGTCGACGGCGGCTACCTCATCCCCACCGAGAGCTACGACCGGCTCAGGAAGAGCGGCCCGGGCACGCTCTACTTCGGCGAGGGCCTGAGCACCGTCAACGTCAACGTCACCAACATGCAGGGCGCGCTCGGCGACGTCCGGGTGCGCCAGGCGCTGTCGCTGGCCCTGGACCGCAGCGGCCTCGTCAGGACCGGCCTGGCCGGCTCCGGCAGCGTCACCGGCTCCCTCACCACCAGGGCCGCCTGGGCCTCCGCCCCCGACGACGTCCGCAAGAGCGCCTTCGACGGCCTCACCCCCAGCGCGCAGGACATCGACAAGGCCAAGGCCCTGGTCAAGGAGGCCGGTGCGGGCGGCAAGACGCTCGTCATGGCCACCAGCACCATCGGTCAGGACGTCTCGCTGCTCGCCACCGCCGTCCAGGCCGCCGGCACCAGGATCGGGCTCGACATCCAGCTCAGGACGATCGCCCCGAACGCCTTCACCGCGCTCTTCACCGACGCCAAGGCGCGCGAGGGCATCGACATGTTCCCGGAGACGTACTACGACTCCATCACCGACCCGCTCGACCTGCTGGTCAATTTCCGCACCGGCGCGTACCAGAACTTCGCGGGCTACAGCGACAAGGCCTACGACGACCTGGTCGACCGGGCCGCCGCCGAGTACGACCCGGCCGAGCGCGGCGCGATCGAGGCCAAGCTCCAGCAGGCCGCCTCCCAGCAGCTGCTGTGGATCCCGGTCGCCGAGTGGCCCACCGCCGTCTTCCTCAACAAGCGGATCACCGGCGCCCCGACCACCATCTCGTACATGTACTACCCGTGGGCCGCCGATGTGGGGGCCGCACGGTGAGCTTCCTCCGATTCGCCGCCCGGCGGCTGGTCGAGATGGCGGTGACCCTGCTCGGCGCCTCGTTCGTGGTCTTCGGGGCCGTGTACCTGGCGCCGGGCAGCCCCGCGAGCTTCCTCCTGTCGGGCCGGTCGGCCTCGCCGGCCGCCCTCCGGGCGATCAACGAGCAGTACCACCTCGACGACCCCTTCCTGGTGCGGTACCTCCGCTGGCTCGGCCAGGTGCTGCAGGGCGACTTCGGCCGCTCCATCACCTACCGCACCGACGTGTCCGGGCTGCTCGCCGACCGGCTCCCCGCCACCCTGCTGCTGGTCGGCATGGCCCTGGTGATCGTGGTCGTCATCGGCCTGGCGCTCGGCCGGCTCGGCGCGGTGCGCGGCGGCGCCACCGACTCCACCATCCTGGTCACCACCACGATCGCCCTCGGCACGCCGTCCTTCGTCGCCGCCGTGCTGCTCCAGGGCCTGTTCGCCGTCAAGCTCGGCTGGTTCCCGGTCGGCGGCGTCGGCGACGGCCTCGGCGACATGCTCCGGCACCTCACCCTGCCGGCGCTCGCCCTCGCGCTCTACCTCATCGGCATGCTCGCCCGGGTCACCCGCACGGCCATGCTGGAGGCCCTGGAGGGCGAGCACGTCACCGTGGCCCGCAGCCGCGGCGTCCCCGAGCGCGAGGTGATCCGCCGCCACGTGTTCCGCAACTCGCTGGGCACCGTGCTGACCACCGGCGGCCTGATCGTCTCCACCCTGCTGGTCTGCACCATCCTGGTGGAGTCCGCGTTCAGCATCGGCGGCATCGGCCAGCTGCTCGAACTCTCCACCACCACCAAGGACTTCCCGACCGTCCAGGCCATCTCCCTGATCATCGTGGCCCTGTTCATGACGGTGAACCTGGTCGTCGACCTGCTCCACCCACTGGTCGACCCCCGGGTCACCCTCGGCTCCCGGAGGTCCGACGCATGAGCACCGGTCTCATCCAACGGCCGGACCTCACCCGCCGGCCCGGCCTCGGCCGACTCAAGGCCGCCCGCGCCCCGCTCCACCTGGCCTGCCTCGGCTTCGCCCTCCTGGTGGTGCTCGCCGCCCTGCTCGCCCCCTGGCTGTCGCCGTACGACCCGAACGCCGTCGACCTGAGCAACGCCCTCGCCGGGCCCTCGCCCGACCACCTGCTCGGCGTCGACACGGCCGGGCGCGACACCCTCTCCCGGCTGCTGCTCGGCGCCCGCACCTCGCTGCTCGGCCCGCTCGGCGTGGTCGCCTTCTCCACCGTCGCCGGCATCGCCGTCGGCCTCGCGGCCGGCTGGCGCGGCGGCTGGCTCGACTCCGCCCTCTCCCGCAGCACCGAACTGGTCTTCGCCTTCCCCGGCATGCTGCTCGCCATCCTGATCGTCTCGGTGTACGGAGAGAGCCTGCTCGCCCCCGTCGTCGCCCTGGCGATCGCCTACCTGCCCTACGTCTCCCGGCTCACCCGCTCCCTGGTGCTGGCCGAACGGACCCGGCCGTACGTCTCCGCCTACCAGGTCCAGGGCCACTCCGCCCCGCAGATCTGCCTGCGGCACGTCCTGCCCAACATCGCGCCGGTCGTCCTCGCCCAGTCCGCCGTCAACTTCGGCTACGCCTTGATGGACCTGGCCGGCCTGTCCTTCCTCGGCCTCGGCGTCCCCGCCCTCACCCCCGACTGGGGCCGGATGGTCTTCGACGGCCAGACCGCGATCCAGCACGGCTACCCGCTCTCCGCGATCCTGCCCTGCGCCCTGATCGTGCTCACCGTCGTCGCCTTCAACGTGGTCGGCGAGCGCTGGGCCGACCGGGTCGCCCGGAGGTCCGCATGACCGACCACCGCACCACTGGAAGGACCGCGTGAACGCCCTCGACATCCAGGGCCTCCGGCTCCGACTGCCCGGCACCGCCCGGCCCGTCCTCGACGGCGTCGACCTCACCGTCGCCCCCGGCGAAACCGTCGCCCTGGTCGGCGAGTCCGGCTCCGGCAAGACCCTCACCTCCCGTACCGCCCTCGGCCTGCTGCCCTCCGGCGGCGCACCGGAGGGCACCGTCCTGGTCGACGGCGAGGACGTCCTGACCATGGCCCCCGACCGGCTGCGCGCCCTGCGCACCGGCCAGGCCGCGATGATCTTCCAGGACCCCCGGGCCGCCATCAACCCGCTGCGCCGGATCGGCGACTTCCTCACCGAGAGCGTGCGCCTCGCCGGCACCATGAGCGCCGCCGCCGCCGACCGGCGGGCCGTCGAACTCCTCGACGCCGTCGGCCTCGGGCCGGAACTGCTGGGCCGCTACCCCGGGCAGCTGTCCGGCGGCATGCTCCAGCGCGTGATGATCGCCGCCGCCCTGATGGGCGACCCGATCCTGCTGCTCGCCGACGAGCCCACCACGGCGCTCGACGTCACCAGCCAGGCCGAGGTGGTCGCCCTGCTCGGCCGACTGCGCGAACGCTTCGGCACCGGGCTGCTGTTCGTCACCCACGACCTCGGCCTCGCCGCCGCGATCAGCGACCGGGTCTACGTGATGTACGCCGGACGGATCGCCGAGACCGGCCCCGCCGCCGAACTCTTCGCCCGGCCCCGCCACCCGTACACGGCCGCCCTGCTCGCCTCCACCCCGCGGCTGGACGCCCCGGCCGGTCGGCTCGCCGCCATCGACGGCCAACCACCGGATCTGCGGCAGGAGTTGACCGGCTGCGCGTTCGCCGCCCGGTGCTCCTTCGCCACCGAGGTGTGCCGGGAGCAGACCCCCGCGCCGACGGGGGAGCACCCGGTCGCCTGCCACCACCCGCTCGGGGACGGCCTGCGCGCCGACCGACCGCCCGCCGACCAACCGCGCGCCGACCGACCGCGCGCCGACCAACCGCTCGGGGACGGCCCGGTCGGGGACGGCCCGCTCGAAGGGAGCCGCGCCGATGCCTGAGCCCGTACTCCAGGTCACCGGGCTGCACCGGACCTTCGGCAGCGTCCGGGCGGTGGACGACGTCTCCTTCACCCTCGACGCCGGCGCCTCGCTCGGCATCGTCGGCGAGTCCGGCTCCGGCAAGACCACCACCGCGCGGATCATCGTCGGGCTCGAACGGGCCGACGAGGGGCGGGTCACCGTCCACGGCCGGCCCCGGACCGGCCGCGCCCGCGGCAAGGCCGAGCGGCTGGCCCGCGCCCGCGAGGTGCAGATGGTCTTCCAGGACCCGTACCTCTCGCTGGACCCGCGCACCAGCGTCGAGGCCGTCCTCCGGGAGACCCTGCGGCTGCACTTCCCCGACACCGACCACCAGGCCCGGATCAAGGAACTCCTCGACCAGGTCGGGCTCGGCACCAGGGCCGCCGACGCGCTGCCCCGCCGGCTCTCCGGCGGCCAGCGCCAACGCGTCGCCATCGCCCGGGCCCTGGCCGTGCGGCCGGCCGTCCTGGTGCTGGACGAGGCGGTCGCCGCCCTGGACGTGTCCGTCCAGGCGCAGGTGCTCAACCTGCTCGCCGACATCCGCGAGGAGACCGGCATCGGCTACCTCTTCATCACCCACGACCTCGGCGTGGTCCGCTGCGTCACCGACGAGGTCGTGGTGATGCGACACGGAAGGATCGTCGAGGCCGGACCGACCGCCCAGGTCCTCGACGACCCGCGGCACGCCTACACGGCACTGCTGCTGGAGTCCGTCCCCCGGCCCGGCTGGGATCCCGACGGGATCGCCGCCGCGCGCCGCGCGCTGTAGCGCGGCCCGGGACCGGCAGGCGGTGGGACCTGCCGGTCCCGGGTGAGGGGCGGCGCGGGCGGACGGCGCCTGCCGCCCGCCCGTCGCCCGCCTGCGGCCCGTCCGCGGCTCGTCCGCCGTCCGGCGGCCTCACCCGAACGGCGGAGCCGCGCCGCGCCGGAACCTGACCCCCCTTTCAGTAGCCTGCGGAGCCGAACCGACACCTACCGGAACGAGGCCCCATGGCTCCCTCCCGGCCGTCCCGCCGTGTGCTCCTCCAGTCCGGGGCCGCGTTCGCCGCCCTGGCCCTGGCCGGCGGCTGCTCCTCCGACAGCACGGCGGAGGAACAGCCCGGCCCGAGCGGCACGGCCGCGGGCACCCCGGCCCCGTCCGGCAGCCAGGCCGCCGCCCGGGCGATGCCCGCCGAGTCGGGCCCGCACACCCGCACCTTCCTGGCCTGGCCGGCCCTGGAGGAGGTGTGGGGCGACCAACTCCCCGGCGTCCGGCAGGACATCGCCTCGCTCGCCCAGGCCATCGCCGGCTTCGAGCCGGTCGTCCTGCTGGCCCGCCCCGACCAGGCCGACCAGGCCCGGCAGGCCTGCGGCTCCTCGGTCGAGGTGCTGGAGCTGATGGTCGACGACCTGTGGGCCCGGGACACCGGCCCGACCTTCGTCACCGGCCCCCAGGGCCTGGCCGGCGTCGACTTCAACTTCAACGGCTGGGGCAACAAGCAGACCCACGCCAACGACGGCCAGGTCGCCCGCAACCTCCTCGACCACTACGGCATCACCCGCATCCAGGCGCCGATCACCGGCGAGGGCGGCGGCATCGAGGTCGACGGCGAGGGCACCCTGATGGCCTGCGAGAGCTCCTGGGTCAACGACAACCGCAACCCCGGCAAGAGCCGGGACCAGATCGAGGCGGACTTCAAGGAGCTGCTCGGCGTCCAGAAGGTGATCTGGTTCAAGGGCGTCGCCGGCCAGGACATCACCGACTCCCACGTCGACGCGCTCGCCCGCTTCGCCGAGCCCGGCACCGTCGTCCTGCACCGCCCGGCCGCCGACACCCCGCCGGACGTCTGGACCACCGCCTCCGCCCAGGCCGTCCAGGTGCTCCAGTCCGCGACCGACGCCAAGGGCCGCACGCTCAAGGTGGTCGACCTCCCCGAACCCGACGTCGACCTGATCCAGGGCGCGGGCAAGAACTTCCTCGCCACGTACATCAACTACTACGTCTGCAACGGCGGCGTGATCGTCCCGAAGTTCGGCGACCAGGCCGCCGACGACAAGGCGGCCGGCATCATCGGCGACCTCCACCCCGGCCGCAAGGTCACCCAGGTCTCCATCAACCACATCGCCGCGGGCGGCGGCGGCATCCACTGCGCCACCCAGCAGCAGCCGGTCGCCGCGTCCTCCGGATCGGCCGGTGCGTCGTCCGGCCCGGCCTCGCCCGCCGCCTCGTCGTGAGGGGCCCCGGCCGACTGCGCGGCAACCGCTTCGCCCTCGCCCTGCTGCTGCTCGCCGTGCTCTGCTCGGCCGGCATCGCGCTGTACCTCAACGAGCGCGACACCCGGCAGCAGACCCGCGAACTGGCCCTGCCGACGGCGGCGGACTGGATCGAACTCGACCTCACCGCCCAGGAGATCGACCCCGGCTCGGGCGACCTCGGCCTCTACGTGGCGGCCGTCCCGCACGGCAGCCTCGCCGACGGTCCGGACTCCGCGGTGTTCACCCGGCAGGTCGACGTCACCGTCCACTCGGCGGCCCGCACCGACCTGCGGGCCGCGGCGGGGGAGGCCGTCACGGCCCAATCCGTCCAGGCCAACCTGTACGACGGCACCGAGTCCGACTACCCCTTCGACCGCTACCACTTCGAACTGGGTTTCTCGGCCACGGACAGCGCCGGCGCGGTGCCGGTCGGCCTGGTCTTCGCGGACGCAGACCCGTTCTTCGTGGTGCGGCCCGCCAGCACCCCGCACGCCTCCGGCGTGACCGTCCTGGACGGCCGGGTCAGCCGGGCGCGCAGCACCTTCATCCTCGCCTGGTTCATGATCGCCGCGATGTGGGCGCTCGCCCTGGCCGTGCTGGCCGGCGCGGAGGTGCTCTACCGCGGCGGCCAGGGGCTGGTCTGGCCCTCGCTCGGCTGGATGGCGGCGACCCTCTTCGCGCTGATCGGCATGCGCAACGCGGCACCGGGCGCGCCACCGGTCGGCTCGCTGATGGACTACCTGGCGTTCTTCTGGGCCGAGGGGATCATCGCCGCGAGCCTGACCGTCACCGTCATCGCCGGGGTCCGGGTCGAACACCGCAAGCGCCGCGCCGAGGCGGCGGCGGAGGTGGCGGAGGTGGCGGCCGGGGCTGCGGGGGCCGGACCGAACGGCCCGTCGGCCGCACCCGCCGGGCCCTGACGGTTCAGGAGCCGAGCCGGGCCAGTTCGGCATCGATCGCGTCGGCCATCAGCATCCGGGCGTGCGCCAGCGGCAGGCTGCCGCTCAGCCAGCGGGTGCTGAGGCCTTCGAGCAGTGCGGTCAGCCGCTCCGCCGCGCCGGCCAGCGCGACCGCCGAGGACATCGGCTGTACGGCGCCGAGCAGTTCGGCGATCTCCTGGACCCAGACCCGGGTGGCGCGCGCGAGGTCCTCGCGCAGGGTCTCGTCGAAGACGGCGCTGGCGCGCAGTTCGCCCCAGGCGGTGCTGTTCTCCCGGACCTCGACACTGTCCTGGAGCTCCAGCAGCAGCGTCTGCTCCAGCTCCTCGCGCGGCGTCAACGGCGGTGCGTCCGGGGCGCGTTCGGTCGTGTAGCGCTCGGCCCGGTCGTTGATGAACTCCAGCGTCTGCCGGAGGATGCCGGTACGGTCCTTGAAGTGGTAGTAGATCAGCGCGGTGGACACGCCCGCCTCGGCGGCGAGCTCCTCCACCCGCAGCCCGCGCACCCCGCGCCGCGCGATCACCCGCGCCGCTGCTTCCATGATCGACGTTTTCCTACTGGCCACGGTCCACCACCTTACCCGCGGGGCGCGCCAAGATCACTCCGTATGCTGAAAGTCCCGTCAGGTGGGATGCCGGGGGGTGGGCCGTGCGTCCTGACGACTTTCGGACAAGCTGCGCCCCGGGAGTGGAATTCTCCGATCCTCCGCTGAACTTTCACGTCTCCACCACCTAGGGTGACTCTCGTTCGACCGCCGGGTGGACCGGCGCAACGGGGGCACCTCATCCTCCTCGACACTCCAGGAGCACAACGGACATGATCCTGCGTCAGATAGTGAAGCGCGTGCGGACCCTGGCGGCCGGCCGGGGCGCGGGGGCCGCCGTGGCGTCGATCGCCCTGATCGCGGCCGTCGCCCTGGGCGGCACCGTCTCCGGCATGTCCACGGCCGAGGCCCGGACGGCGCGCTGGGGCAACGGCGGCACGTGGAGCTGCTCCGGACAGCCTGTCGCCGCCGGGAACGTCATCACCGACCACGACCCCAGCGGCTGCGGCGGCGCCGGCTCCTGGTACCAGCAGCCGGCCAAGGACGGCATCTGGACCTGTTCCGGCTCCCCGGTGGTGGCCGGCTACGTCATCACCGACCACCAGACCACCGGCTGCCGGGGCATGGGCTCCTGGCGGCACAACCTCGTCCACGACGGCATCTGGACCTGCTCCGGCTCGCCCGTCGTGCCCGGCTACGTCATCAGCAACCACTTCCGCAGCGGCTGCGGCGGCATCGGCAACTGGCAGCACAGCCTCCCGCACGACGGCATCTGGACCTGCTCCGGCTCCCCGGTGGTGGCCGGCTACGTGATCACCGGCCACACCGTGGCGGGCTGCGACGGCGCCGGGTCCTGGCGCCACAACACCGCCCGCGTCGGCCTCTGGACCTGCCCGGGCTCGCCCGTCCCGGCCGGCTTCCGGGCCACCCAGTACAACGCCGGCGCCTGCGACGGCCTCGGCGGCTGGGTCCTCGCCCGGGCCTGACGCACCGCCACCGGGCGGGTCGCCGTACGGCCTCCCCGTACGGCCTCTCCGTACGGCCTTCTCGTCCCGGTCGTCCCGGTCGTCCCCGTCCTACCGGGCCGGGTCGGCCAGGACGGCCTGCGCCGCGTTGTGCCCCGGGATCCCGCTGACCCCGCCGCCCCGGACGGCGCCCGCCCCGCACAGCAGCACGTTCGGGTGGGCCGTCGCCACGCCCCAGCGGGCAGCGGGGTCCGCCCGTCCCTCCCCGCTGCCGTCCCCGCCGTCCCCGCCGTCATTGCCGTCCTCGTCCTCGGTGAAGGGGAAGGCGAGGTCGCGATGGAAGATGTGGCCGCCCGGCAGCCGGAGCTCCCGCTCCAGCGCCGGCGGCGTCCGGGCCTCCACGCAGGGCCGTCCTTCGGCGTCCACGGCCAGGCAGTCGGCGATCGGCTCGGCCAGTACCGCGTCCAGCTGCGCCAGGCTCGCGGCCAGCGCGCGCTCCTCGGCCGCCGGGTCGCCGAACAGCCGGGCGGGCATGTGCAGTCCGAAGAGCGTCAGGGTCTGGTACCCCTGCCGTACGGCCTCCGGCCCGAGGATGGACGGGTCGGTGAGGCTGTGGCAGTAGATCTCGGACGGCGGCGCCGAGGGCAGTCGGCCGGCCAGCGCCTCGGTGTACGCGGTCTCCAACTGCCGGTAGCCCTCGGCGATGTGGAAGGTCCCGGCGAAGGCCTCGCGCGGGTCGGCGGCGGCGTCCCGCAGCCGGGGCAGTCGGCGCAGCACCATGTTGACCTTGAGCTGGGAGCCCTCCGGGGCGGGCCCCGGGTCCTCGCCCAGCAGCCGGGCCAGGGTGGCCGGCGCGGCGTTCACCAGCACCCGCCGCCCCGCCACCGTCGTCTCGCCGTCCCGGTGCCGGTACGTCACCTCGGCGTCGCCCCGGCCGTCGGTGGCGACGGCCGTCACCTCGCAGTCGGTCCGGATCTCCGCCCCGGCGGCCCGCGCGGCCCCGGCCAGGGCGTCCGTCACGGCACCCATCCCGCCGACCGGCACGTCCCAGTCACCGGTCCCGTTGCCGATGACGTGGTAGAGGAAGCAGCGGTTCTGCCGCAGTTCCGGGTCGTGGGCGTGGGTGAAGGTGCCGATCAGCGCGTCCGTCAGGACCACACCGCGCACCAGGTCGTCCGTGAAGCTCCGTTCGACCACCTCGCCGAGCGGACGCTCGAACAGGGCCGTCCAGGCGGCCTCGTCGCCGACCAGGCGACGGAACTCGGCGCGGGTGCGCAGCGGCTCGGTGAGGGTGGGGAACACCCGCCGGGCGACCTCCGCCGTCATCCCGTAGAAGCGCTGCCAGGCCCGCCACTCCCGGTCTCCGCCGGTCAGGCTCCGGAACGACTCCCTGGTGCGCTCCGGGTCCGACGCGTCCACCAGCAGCCCGGTGGGTTTCCCGTCCCGCAGGGTGGGGGTGTAGGAGGAGATCCGGCGGCGACGCAGGTCGAGCCGCAGCCCGAGGTCCCGCACCACCTGCCGGGGCAGCAGGCTGACCAGGTAGGAGTAGCGCGACAACCGGGCGTCCACGCCGGGGAACACCCGCGCGGAGACGGCGGCCCCGCCCACCTCGGGCAGCCGTTCGAGGACCAGCACCCGCCGCCCGGCCCGCGCCAGGTAGGCCGCGGCCACCAGTCCGTTGTGCCCGCCGCCGACGATCACGGCGTCGTACCGGGATGACACCACTGTGGTCATCCGGTCACGGTACGACACCGCACCCGGGCGGGGAACCCGCGCGACACCGGAGCTTCCGGGCCCGGCGCCCGCCACGGCCTCCGGGCCGTACGGCGTGGTCCCGCTCATGGGCGCCGGTGCCAGCGGCCTCGCCGGCAGCGTGCCTGGCGGTCCGCTAGGGTCAACACCCTTCATCCGTAAGATGATTGGTGGTGCTCCGATGCAGAGCTACGGCCGGACCGAGCTCGAGTGGGACGAGTTGGCGGAGGCCGCTCGCGACTACCTGGCCGAGGTCGCCAGGGCCGGTGGCCTGACGACGTACACCAAGCTGAGTGCGGCCCTGGTGGAGCGGACGGGGCAGCCCGGGTTCGACTTCTCGCGGGCGGACCACCGGGCGGCGGTCGGGCACCTGCTGTGGCTCGTCACCACGGCCGGCCGGACCGGGAAGGAACCGATGCTGTCCGCACTGGTTCGTTACGAGGGCATGAACGACGCCGGCCCCGGGTTCTACGGCCTGGCGCAGGAGCTCGGGCTCCTGTCGCTCGGCGCCTCCAGGGCGGAGAAGGACGCGTTCTGGAGCGGCCAGGTGGGAGCTCTGCACACCGCGTACGCCCGGCCCGGCGGTCCGGCCGGAGGGCGCTCCTGAGGGCGTCGCAGACTCTCGGGTTCTTCGATCGTCCCGATCCCGTCCCGGCCGTGGTGAGGTGCTGATCCGGGCCGAGGCCGCGGGGGTGCACCCCCGCGACCACCTGCTGCGCTCGGGCCCGGTCCCGGGCCCGACGGTGGGCGTCCGTTCCCTCGGGTGCTGGCCAAGCGCCGTCCGTCCGCTCTCCGACGCCGAGGCCGCCCTCGCCACCGTCGAGAACGGTCACGCTGCGGGCAAGGTCGTCATCGAGGTGGCACGAGAACCGCCCGGCCGGCCGACGCGAGGCCGCCACGGTCACGGGATCCGGCCCCGTGGTACGTTCCGGGACCAAGGGGGCGACATGGACGAGACTTCGACGGCACGTGACGAACTGGACCGACTGGGTCGGTCCCTGCGCGGGCAACTGGTCACCCTGGTCAAGGACCTGACCGTTCGTGTCCACCTCCGCCGACTCGCCCTCGGCGAGCCGCAGCCGGAGATCACGGACCGGCCCGATCCGCTGCGGCACCACCACTCGATGGCGTACCAGGGCAATCGTCCGGCGACCGTCACCGCCACCGAGACGTCCGACCGGGCGCTCTCCCTCCTCCACGCGGCCGGCTGGGACGTCACGACGTCACGGCTGGACGACGACGGGCGGGTCTGGACGGTGATCGTCGCCCGCCGGGACGGCAGCACCATCCGCGTCCTGACGAGCGACGACACCCCCGCGGTGGTCTTCCGCGGACAGACGGCGGACCTGGCCCTGCACGCCCCGCAACCGGAGCCTGAACCGGTGTCGGCACCGGCACCGGTTCCGGTGCGAACCCCGGAGCAACTCCCGGCGCCCCAGCCGGAACCGGAGCCGGAACCTGAGCCGGAGCCGGTGCGTACGCCGGAGACCCTCACGCCCGGCTACGTCCTCTGCTACGAGTGCGACGGCCTCGGCCGCTGCCCCACCTGCCACGGCCGCGGGTGGCTCCCCCGCCGCCCCGACGGCAAGCGCCGTTGCGGCGAATGCCGCACGACGAGGGCCTGCGCCATCTGCGGGGGAGACGGCGAGCTGAGCACCTACGACCTCTCCACCTACCAACGCGGCTACTACCCGGACCTGGACCAGCCCTGACCTCGGCCCCGGCCGGCCCAGCCGAAGACCGTTGCCCGCGCGTCCCGGCGGCGGGGACGGGCTCCGGACAGAACACTGTCGAACTGCGTTACAGCCCCTCGTGCCGCGCGGCCTGGGCCCGCGTCCACGCCCGTGGCAACAACGTCTGGGCGAACGTGGTCCGCCGGAAGGACAACCAGCGCTCGGGCTGCGGCAAGGCCTCCTGGGACTCGGGCTCCGGCCAGTACTACTGCTACCCCCCCAGGGTCAACGACGCCGGCTACCTCTCCCACGCCGTCGGCAACGCCACCGACTCCTCCGGCCAGATCGGCAGCCACCCGGGGTACACGCCCCTGTACTGGCACCGGTCCACCCATACCGACACACCGAGGTGTCAGGGGATGAACTGCGCTCCGAGCAGGCCGTGGCCGGCGTCCGCCGCCGCGCGCCACACCGGGGGTACACCGTCGAGCAGTGTGGTGATGTCGTCCCGGCCGCCCTCGTCGTGGAGGGCGGCGGCGAGCAGCAGCTCGGCCTGGTGCCGGCTCTGGGGGGTCCAGTCGTAGGCGCGTTCGACGGCGGGAAGGGTTTGTACGACCTGTTCCGGGGTGAGGAGAATGTCGCCGAACCAGCCGGGCAGTTCCGCGAACCGCTGCGGGCCGAGGGCGAAGGCCATGGCGGAGGCCGGGTAGGCCTTGCGGGCGGAGGCCACGACGTGCGGCAGGGACTTGTCGTAGCCCTGTTCCCAGGCCTCGTAGACGGTGCAGATCCGCTCGTCCAGTGCGGACGGGGCGGTGAGATCGATGAACCGGTCCATCGCCTCCGGGGTGCTGCCACTGGCCTGCCACCACCGGAGGAGGTCCGTGGACGCGGGGAGCGCGGCCTCCGCCTCGATGACCGGAGTGAGTTCCGGCGCGTACCGTGCGACGGCGTCGGGCCGCACGGGGATCAGGCACCACATGCCCAGGAAACTCATCGGCGGCCCCTCGTCGTGTGGCCGTGATGGTGTCACCCCCCTCCGACAACGGGATGCCGCGACGCCCGGGTCCGGGACGGAGGCTCCGGCGGTTCCTTCAATCCCCTCAGTCCGCTCATTCCGTGGCCGTCAGCCAGGCGTGGAGCCGGCGCAGGACGAGGGCCTCCGCCGAAGGGGTGGGCGCGGTCAGTGCCTGACGCAGTGCCCGGTCGGCCGCGTCGTGGGCTCCCGCGGCGATCAGCGACTGCAGGGCCCGCCACCGGGTCCCGTCGGCGACGCCCGGTGTCGTGCAGATTCGGCACCACAGGGGGACGGCCTCCTCGGCGAGCCCTTCACCGGCCAGGAGGGAGGCGAGCTCGGCGACTTGGTCGATCGTGCGGAGGGAGGCCGACAGTCGGCCGAGGACCTCCCGTACGCTCGCGGTGCCCGCCACGGCCGCCCATGACCGGACGACGGCCCGGAGTTCCGGGCCGGTCAGACCGGGGTCGTCGAGCAGTCGGCGTCCCAGTTCCATGACGGCCGTTTCCCGGCCGTGTTCGACCAGGACGGGCAGGAGCTCGGCGCGCAGTGCCGCCCCACCGTACGGGCGATTCTCCAGGGCCTTCAGGACCGCCGCACATCCCGACGCGGCATCGTGGCGCAGTACGACGCCGGCGGCGTTCGCGAACGCCTTGGTGCCGCTACCGGGCTGCTGGAGCACGTGGAGGGCGAGCGGCAGGACGGCGGCGGGCGTCGCACCGGCTTCGCGCAGCAGCCCCAGGGCGATCGAGTGGTCCTCGGGCTTCCCGTCGAGCTTCTCCAGCCAGTGCCGTACCTCGTCCGCCGCGTCCGGGCCGACGGCCCTGACGAGGACCATGAGTTCGAGCTGGAGGCTGTACCTCCTCCGGGTCGAGGCACCGAGGCTCATCCGGACCAGTTCGAGTGCCTGCTCGGCGAATCCCTCACGCAACAGGTCATGGGCGACGCTCGGGCGTTCGTCCCCGTTCCACCTCGAGATTCCGCGCATGAACGCGACGATGCGGTCGGCTCCGGCAGCGCCCTCCGTGTCGACCCACGCCGTCACGACGTCGCTGATGTCGTCGCCGCTGATCGACTCGTCGAGGAGGCGTCGGGTGAGCGGGGCGGCCTCGTCGGTGCGTCCGAACCGGAGCAGGGTGAGGATCAGGCCCCTGGCGGACCAGACCTGGGAGTCGTTCCTGGCTCCGATGATCCGGGCGACCTCCTCGGCAGCGTCCTCCCCGTCGACGGCGAACCACAGTTCTCCGGCCATCTCCAGACGTTGGTCATTGCGCTCGGGGCTGGTCAGCACGGACCGGGCGAGGTCCGCGAGGCCCTCGGTGCTGCCCTCCGCGAGGAGCAGGTCCCCGGCGGCCAGCAGGTGGAAGACGGAGGCACGGGGATCGGTGAGCAGACGCCTCAGGGCCTCGGTCCGGAACGGCACGCCCGACGGGTCGAGTGAGACGAGGTGCCGACAGCACAGCAGCACGGTGTCCGGCGTCCCCGTCGAAGCCATGCCTTCCAGGACGGTGATGCCGTCCCGCAGGGAAGCGACACTCGCGAGCGCGACGGCCGCCCCGGTACGCAGGGACGGCGGGAGGCCTGCCGCCTCCGCGACGGTGCGCAGACGGGCGGCGAGCCGGCGGTTCCCGCGCAGCTGGGACAACTCGGTGAGGACCTCGGCGTCGGACGTGGCGAACTGCGACTTGTCGTCACTGGCGAAGTCCGTGAGGCGGTCGATCACCGACAGTTCGAGTGCTTCACCCAAGGGCACTCCTGCCGTGACCAGGCGCAGTGCCATGATCCGGTGCTGCAGGTCGCCGGCCAGCAGGTGGCGGACGATCAGGCCGACGTCGTTGCCGGGCCGCCGCGCCCAGAGGGCGGAGGTGAACAGCATCCGGTTGCGCGCGCCGGCGCTGGTGGTGGCGGCGGCGGACCAGGGGCCGAGGTCCGGGAAGTCGGAGGGGATCCCGGCGGCCTCGTCCCGGGCGGCGAGGAACTCGGCGAACGACTGGTGGAGGAAGGACAACTCGGCGCCGTCGAAGGAGAGCACCCCGCTCTGCGCCAGGAACTGCCCGAGCTCACCGTCGGCGCCCTCGGGCCAGTGCAGGCCGGACGGGAGCCGGGCCGCCAGCCACCGCCGGGCCTCGCCGACGAGGGAGGTCTCCGGCAGCCCCTTGAGCCGGGCCCAGGCCAGGTGGGTCACCAACCGGTCGCGGTGTTCCAGCAGCCACGCGGCCAGGGGTCCCAGATCCCGCTGCTCCCAGCGTTCGACGAATCGCTTCGTGACCTCCCGGTTCCCCTCCCTGGCGGTCCTGAGCTGATCCAGGAAAGCCTCGTACAGGTCGACTCGGCCGCGGGGCAGTGGAGCGTGCGGGTTGCGGCTGCGGAAGGAGGCCGCGATGGTCGCCAGCAGCGGCACCCGGAGCACCTCCTGCAGACCGGCCTCGTCGACCTCGTCCAGGAACCGCCGGGCGTGCGTGGCGGCGTCGTCCGTGCCCTGGGCCCGGAACCAGCGTTCGGCGAAAGCGAGTTGCCGGTCGGTGTCGAACCCCTTGAGGGTGTAGAAGCCGATGCCCGGCAGGTCCTCGAACGGTTCGAGCTCGCCCTGCGGGAGGGGGCGGGAGGTGATGACGAACCGGAAGTGCCCGCCGGGCGGCATCTGCTCGGCGAGCTTCCTCAGGGCGTTGGCCCGGATGACCGGCGAGGACACCTCGTCCAGGCCGTCGACGACGACGAGCCACCGGACCCCGTGCGGCCGGCTCGCGAACCGGTCGTGGTGCACGGGTTCGGTCTGGGTACCGCTGCGGTTCACCGCCTCGCTCAACTGCCGGTACCAGGCCTGGGGCAGATGGAGGTCCGCCGAGGCGATGCGGACGGCGACCACGGCGCTCGGGTACCAGGGCTGTGCCCCGTCGTCCTCGTCCTCGCACAGCCAGTACCTGGCCACCTGCCGGACGAGGTGCCGGCCCAGGGTGGTCTTGCCGGTGCCCGGACCACCCGTGATGAAGAGGTGGTCGTGCGTCGACAGGGCCTCGGCGAGGGTCGATGCCGGTGGGCAGGGCCGCCGGATCGCCTCCTGCCCGGCCTGCCCGGACTGTTCGGGGCTCCGTGACAGGGGCTGGACGTCCTGTTCGACGTAGATGTCGGACAGCGGCGGCTTGACGACACCGAGCAGGTCGTAGGGGAACTGCTCGGCGGCGGAGGCCTGGCTGCGCAGCAGGTCCTCGAGCCACGGGTCGGGCACGGGGATGTCGGACCAGTCCACCGCCCTGGCGTCTGCCGCGCGCGTCGCCTGGCGTCGGGCGCGTTCCGCCCACCTCGACTGCCGATCGGCGCGCTTCCACAGGGCGGTGACGGCCTCCGGGGGGTGCCCGAGCGCCATGGCGAGTTGCTCGGCGGCCTGCCGTCGGCAGAGGCGGCGGGCGCCGAGAATCTCGTAGACGGTGTTCTTGTCGGGAGCCACCGGGGTGCCGGGCGCGCGGGGGGCCGTGAGGAAGCCGTTGACGCTGACGTGCCCGGTGGCTCGCAGCGCCGAGCGGAACCACTCGGCGAGCTCGGCCAGTTCCGGCCGCTCCCGCTGCTCGGTCTTCCTCGGCCGTCCGTTCGCCATGAGCCCGCTTTCCATGGGTTTCCGCAGAGTTTCCTCACGCTAGAGGGAAATCCCGCCGCAGGTGGAGGGTTCGTCGCATCGGTTCGACGAGTGACGGGGGTGCGGCGTGATGGTGTTCGACGCGGTGGTGACCGGTCCGGACGGTGCCCGGGCGGCGGCCGTGGCGGTCCCGGTGGTGATCGCAGCGGTGGCGCGCCGCTGGCTGCGCTACCGGGAGGCCGTGCGGCGGGAGGCGGAGCGCACCCGGCAGGTCGAGACGGCCGTCGCGGGTACGGAGTCACGGCACCGGGCCGAGGTGATGGCGGCGTGCGCCTGGCTCCGGGAGCCGCCGCGGACGCACGACGGGCACAGTTCGACGCCGGATCGGGCGACGTCGGACCGGCTGAACCGTCGTTCGGGAGGCTGACTGTGCGTGCCGGTGGTGTTACGCTCGCCGCAAGAGAGAGTTGGCTCTCACTTGTTGGGTCCGGGTGTCGTTCGTCCGCCCCGGCCCGGGTGAGCAGGAGAGAGCCGCTCCGTCGAGTGTTCGCTGCTCTGGTGGCCCTTCGGCCGGTGAGGAGAGACCATGACCGCCCCCGCACCGCAGTTACCCTTCGAACGTCCCAACGCCCTGGACCTGGCGCCGCTGTTGGCGCGCCTGCGGGAGGAAGGGCCGATCACGCGGGTGACGACACCCGCGGGCGATCCGGCCTGGCTGGTGACCCGTTACGAGGAAGCCCGGGAGATCCTGAGCGACACCCGGTTCTCCCGGCTGCGCCCCGACACCGCGGACTCCCCGCGGATCTCGGCCTCGGCGCTGCACACCCGCACCGCCCCCACACCCGAGGAGGAGGACCGCGAGCACGCCCGGATGCGGCGGATGCTGGCACCCGCGTTCAGCGCGCCGCGGATGCGCCGGCTGGGCGAGCGGATCGGGGAACTCGCCGCGTCCTGCCTGGACGCGATGGAGCAGGAGCGTGCACGGGATCCGCGACGCGCCGTCAACCTGCACGACCACCTGTCCTTCCCGCTGCCCGTGATGGTGATCTGCGAGCTGCTCGGCGTGCCGGTCGCGGACCGGGAGCTGCTGCGCGGCTGGTCGGAGCGGATCGCCGCACTGTACGGCGAGGTCGACGGGGCCGCGGCCATGGCCGAGTTCGAGGCGTACGTCGCCTCCGTCGCCGAGGACAAGCGCAAGCGGCCGGGCCAGGACGTGATCAGCGACATCCTGGCCGTCCAGGCGCAGGACCCGTCCTTCACCGAGGAGGAGATGACCCGCCTGGCGGTGGGACTGCTGTTCGCGGGCCATGAGACGACGTCGACCCGGATCGACCTCGGAGTCCTGTTCCTGCTGAGCGACACCGCCCGGCGCGACCGCTTCGCCGCCGACCCCGAGGGATCGGCCCGCGCCACCGTGGAGGAGGTCCTGCGGATGGCCGCGCCCGGCGCCCTGGGCCTGACCCGCTACGCCCGCGAGGAGATCACCGTCGCGGGGACGGCGATCGCGCGGGGCGAGGCGGTGCTGGTGGCGATCAACGCCGCGAACCGGGACGGGCGGGCGTTCGAGGAGCCGGACACCTTCGACCCGTCGCGTTCCCCCAACGCCCACCTCGCCTTCGGGCACGGCGGCCACTACTGCATCGGCAACGCGCTGGCCCGCACCGAGATGCAGATCGCGCTGACCGCGCTGTTCCGACGCTTTCCCGGCCTGCGGCTGGCGGTGGACCCGCGCAGCCTGCGCGACCACTCCGAACGGCTGGCGGGCGGCATCGGCGAGGTCCCGGTGCTGTGGTGAACGAGGACCCGTGGCGCGAGCGGCCCGCCGCGCGGGTGGTGGCGGACACCTCGCGGTGCGTCTCCTCGGGGCAGTGCGCGGTGACCGCGCCGTCCGTGTTCGACCAGGACGACTCCGGGCAGGTCGTCGTGCTCGCCGCCGAGCCCGTCGGACCGGCGGCGGCGCAGGCCCGCGAGGCGGCCGCCAGGTGCCCGGTCTCGGTGCTCCGGCTGCAACCGGCGGGATAGCGCGTCAGACGTCAGAAGTCAGACGTCAGATGTCGGGCGCCTGGCGCCCGACCTCAGGGCGTGCGGGCGCGCAGCGCGGGGGCGGGGCAGGGCAGTGGGCGGGCCCCGGTGGGGGAGAGGCCGTCGAGGACGAGGGCCAGGTACCGGCGCCAGCCGTCCTCACCGGGGTCGACCGTCCACAGCACCGAGACCAGCATGACGACGACGCGGTGCAGGTCGTCGGGCACCAGGTCGGCCCGGATCACCCCCTCCGCCTGACCGCGTGCCAGGAGGACGTCGAGGGCGGCGAAGAACTCCTCACCGGTCGCCGGGGTCAGCACCCCGGCGGCACGGGCCGCGGCCAGCACGTTGTAGTCCCCGGCCACCGACTCCAGGGCCGCCGCCAGCACCCGGGCCAGCCCGCCCGCAGGATCGGGTTCGTGGGCGGCGGCCCGGATGACGGGCCGGACGTGCTCGTCGAAGCGCTGGTCCAGCACGGCGCGCAGGAGCGCGGCCTTGTCGGGGAAGCGGCGGAAGAGCGTGGCGGCCCCGAGGCCGGCCCGCCGCGCCACGTCGTGGAGATGGGCATCGGGGCCCTGCTCGGCGAAGACCTCCCGGGCAGCCCGGATGATCTTCTCCGCGTTGCGGGCGGCGTCGGCGCGCAGCAGCCGGGGAGCGTCGGGGACCATCCCGGCACCCTATCGCCGCAGCGGCCGCTACCCGAGGCCCTCCGCGACGTGGACGAGTCAAGCGAGGCAGGAGGCGGCAGCTGTCGGCTGTCGGCGCCCTGTTCGGAGCTGCGTCGGGATCGCCGGCGCGCCGGTTCAGCCCCCATTTACCGTTCGACGACGTACAGTTGGAGAGATCCGTCATGTTCACATCAGGACACCGACGAGAAGGAGTGCCTTTCTTGACCACTCACCTCAGGACCGGCGCCCGCGTGCGGATGGTTCCCGCGCTGGCCGCGACGCTGTGCGGGATCATCGGCGGCACCGCGCTCGGAACCTCCCCGGCCACCGCGGCCGACCAGCGCCACCCGATCTACGCCATCGCCCACCGGGTCGACACCCTGGACGGCGTGGACGCGGCGCTCAAGCACGGCGCCAACGGCATCGAGATCGACGTCTGCGCCTGGTGGAACCCCAACGAGTGGCGCGCGTACCACGACTGTTCCTCGGCCGGGGAGAACCGGCTCGGCCCCAGCTTCGACAGCATGATCGACCGCATCCTCGCCAACGCCAACGCGGGTCGCCGGCTGTCACTGGTCTGGCTGGACATCAAGGACCCCAACTACTGCGGGGAGGAGCCCAACCGCACCTGCAGCGTCGCGGGCCTCCACGACAAGGCGCAGCGGCTGACCGCCGCCGGCATCCAGGTCCTCTACGGCTTCTTCGAGTACCACGGCGGCAACACCCCCGATGTCGGCGGCCGCGGCTGGAAGAGCCTGGAGGGCAAGCTCGGCCGCCTGGAGGGCATGACCACCACCGGGGCCCGTGACAAGGTCGTCGGCGCCTTCAACAGCTCCGGCGCCGGCATCCCGGCCGGCCACCGGGCGATGGACTACGGCGACACCGACATCAAGAACGGGTTCGGCAACTGCACCGAGGCCACCTGGAACACCTGCGCGGAGCTCAAGAAGGGAGCGGCCGACCGGGCAGCCGGCCGACTCGCCGCCACACTGTCCTGGACGGCCACCTACAACGACCCCTGGTACGTCGACAAGCTGCTCGGCGACGCCCAGGTCGACGGCATCATCGCGGGCTACGGCGCCTTCACCGGCGTGCGGGAGTACGACGACAGCTGGCAGTGCGCCAACGCGATCAACCTCGTCCGCGACTGGGTCAACCGCCACAGCGGCACCCACCGGATGGCCAACAGCGGTGACCGCCTCTTCAAGTAGGGGACCGTCAGCCCCGGACCGCTCCCGCGCGGCCCGGGGCTGGGCATTTGTTTCGGGTGAGGAGTAGGGGTACTGTCTCCCAGTCGCCCAATGGGGAGCACCGGACACGCGATCGCGCGGACGGTTCCGGGGCGGCCAATCCACGAGAAACAGCACAGGCCGGCTTCGGCATGCCTGGTTATCGGGATTGCGGCCGGATTCGCTTTTCGGAGCGGGGCTCGGTTAGAGTTTGAAACGTCGGACGGGACATCAAATCCCGGAAGACAACGGCGAGTTGGATGACGAAGCCCCGGAATCGGAGCGGAAAACATCTGATAAGCTGGAAACACGAAAGAACGAAGCGCCCGGAGGGCCCGCTGGAAGGCGGTCCGAAGGAAGCGTCCGTTCCTTG
>NZ_JBVIWC010000039.1:0-64958 GCF_055594965.1 Kitasatospora sp. NPDC040550
CCAACCCGAAGCCCTACGTCTGGACCAAGACAGCCGACGAGATCCTCGACCGCCTAGCCGGATATCTGAAGCGAATTCCTGACTCAGGACACTAGCACGACCCGCTGAACGCCCGTCGGCCACCGCCGGCGGACCCGCACCGCCGAAAGGGCCCGGAACGACCTCGTTCCGGGCCCTTTCGCCGTGTTCCGATTCACCCCGATGGTGAGTTGGGCGGACAATGCGACGCAATGTCCGTTTCCAGTTCATTTGTCGATGAATATCCGACGGGTGGCGGGCGCGTTCCCCGGCTCGTGATTCACGGCCGGGCCCTCGCACCACGGGCGCGCGCCCTTTGCGCTCCAACGCTCCGTCACCTCTTTCCTGAGGCGGAGCCAGTTATGAGAATCCGCTGCGATATTGCCGGAAACGATCATTTACGATCATGAATTACGGGCCATTCGGCGTTTCCCGCTAAACCGTGATGCGCATCACAGGTATTTGCAGTTCTCACTTAAGTCTGCTTAACGTGCTCCCCGTTCGTGACCACACGGACCCAGTTCATCCGCGACGCCGAGTCCTGCCGTCGGATGTCCTGGCAGCGCGAAAACGCATCACGGCAGGAGCGGGGGAACCACAGGTAAGTCGCCCCGGACCGTTTTCCGGAACGGTCCAGGGCTAGGGGTGAAGCCGCGCCCACAGCGCGGCCGGGCAACTCCAGCCCGAATCCGACAGCTCACCTCGCAGGCGTGGGAGAGGACCGCGTCTTCATGCTGCCTTCCAACGGCAACCGCCTGTCCAGCCGCACCCGTCGCGTGATCGCCGCCCTCGGCGTCGCCGGCGTCGGCCTCACCGTCCCCTGCCTCACCACCGGCACCGCGAACGCCGCCTCCGTCGCCACCTGGGACAAGGTCGCCCAGTGCGAGAGCAGCGGCAACTGGAGCATCAACACCGGCAACGGCTTCTACGGCGGCCTCCAGTTCACCTCCAGCACCTGGGCCGCCTTCGGCGGCACCGCCTACGCCCCGCAGGCCGACCAGGCCACCAAGGACCAGCAGATCGCCGTCGCCGAGAAGGTCCTCGCCTCGCAGGGCCCCGGCGCCTGGCCGGTCTGCTCCGTCCAGGCCGGTCTGACCAAGGGCGGCGCCGCGGCCGCCGTCGACACCTCGGCCGGCTCCACCGCGGCCAAGCCCGCCGCCAAGCCGACCACCCCGAGCAAGCCGGCCGCGAAGCCCGCCAAGCCCGCCGCCCCCGCGCAGGACCAGGCCCAGGGCTCCGACTCCGCGACCGCCTCCGCTCAGTCCGCCAACAGCACCTGGTCGCAGAAGCGCCCGGCGCAGGCCGGCGGCTACACCGTCGTCGACGGCGACTGGCTGTCCTCGATCGCCGACAAGCACAACGTCCAGGGCGGCTGGCAGCGGCTGTACGACCTCAACCGCAGCACCCTGACCGAGGGCCCGGACACCATCTACCCGGGCCAGCAGCTGACCTTCGGTGACGGCACCTCGGCCCAGGCCGACCAGTCCGCCACCAAGTCCGGCTCGGACTTCACCTGGTTCGACCGCTCGCAGAAGGCCGGCCAGGCCTCGAACGGCGGTGCCGTGAACGCCAAGCCGACCGCCCAGAGCAAGCCGTCCGCCACCAAGCCGGCGTCGAAGCCCGCCGCCCAGGCGCAGACCCCGGCCCCGGCCCCGGCCGCCACCGGCAGCATGGCCGCCGCGGTCTCCTTCGCCCAGTCGAAGATCGGCCAGGCGTACGTCTACGGCGGCACCGGCAACGGCGGCTGGGACTGCTCCGGCCTGACCCAGGCCGCGCTGCGCGCCGCGGGCATCAACATCCCGCGCGTCGCCGCCGACCAGGCCGCCGCCAGCACCCACGTCTCGCTGGACAGCCTGCAGCCGGGCGACCTGCTGTTCTGGTCCAACAACGGCCAGGACTCCGGCGTCTACCACGTCGCCATCTACATCGGCAACGGCCAGTACGTCGAGGCCGCCAACCCGAGCTCGGGCGTCCGCCTGCAGACCGTCGCCAACTGGGCCCCGGACTTCGCCGGCCGGGTCTGAGCGACCACGGACCCACGAGACAGGCCCCGGGCCCCGGGAGGAGCGAGTGCGCTCCTCCCGGGGCTCCGGCGTGCCCGCACGCCCGGATTCCGCATGGTCGAACCCCGGCCCACGGGGCATGCTGCTGTTCTGCACCCGAGGAGGAGTCACATGGCCCAGGTCACCATCACCCTCGACGCGAACCTCGCGATCGACGCGATGCTGCTCTCCGGCACCAAGAACCCGCAGGACGCCGTCGAACTGGTCGTGCGCGACTACCTGACCCGCGGCCGCCGCACCGAGACCAGGACCGGCGACGCGGTCGACGGCCACCGGGTCTCCACCGACCGCCCGGCCGCCCAGGAAGGCTGACCGACAGCCGGCCCGGGCGGGCCGAGCAACCCGGGCCGGGCCGGCCCCGAGCACCGCACGCCGACGGGCCCCGGAGAGCAACCGCCCTCCGGGGCCCGTCAGTTGGCCCGCTCTACCGGTCCACCCGGTCCGCCCGCTCTACCCGGTCCGCCGGGTCCACCCGGTCCGCCGCCGGTTCTCAGCGCGCGCAGGCCCCGGTGGACCCCCGCATCACCAGCTCCGGCTGGAACATGAACTCCCCGCGCTGGGCGGAGTTCCCGCCGACCTCCTCCAGCAGCGCGTCCACCGCCGCCGTCGCCATCGCCTCGACCGGCTGGCGGATGGTGGTCAACGGCGGCTCGGTGAAGGCGATCAGCGGCGAGTCGTCGAAGCCGACCACCGAGACGTCCTGCGGCACCGACAGCCCGCGCTGGCGTACCGCCCGGATCGCGCCGAGCGCCATCATGTCGCTGCCGCAGACGATCGCCGTGCAGCCCTTGTCGAGCAGCGCGCCGGCCGCCGCGTGCCCGCCCTCCACGCTGAACAGCGTGTGGTGGACCAGGTCCTCGGCCTCCTCCCGGCTGTGCCCGAGCACCTCGCGCATCGCCGCCGTGAAGCCCTCGATCTTGCGCAGCACCGGCACGTACCGCCGCTGCCCGACCGCCAGGCCGATCCGCTCGTGCCCGAGCTCGGCCAGGTGCTGGACGGCCATCCACATCGCGGAGCGGTCGTCCGGCGAGATGAACGGCGCGTCGATCTTCTCGCTGTAGCCGTTGATCAGCACGAACGGCACCCCGCGCCCGGCCAGCCGGGCGTAGCGGTCGTGGTCGGCCGTGGAGTCGGCGTGCAGCCCGGAGACGAAGACGATGCCCGCCACGCCCCGGTCGACCAGCATCTCGACCAGTTCGTCCTCGGTGGACCCGCCGGGCGTCTGGGTGCACAGCACCGGGGTGAACCCGTGCCGGCTCAGCACCTGCTCGATCACCTGGGCCAGCGCGGGGAAGATCGGGTTGCTCAACTCCGGTGTGATCAGCCCGATCAGGCCGGCACTGCGCTGGCGCAGCCGGGTCGGCCGCTCGTAGCCGAGCACGTCGAGCGCCGCCAGGACGGTCTGCCTGGTGGCCGCGGAGACGTTCGCCTTGCCGTTGAGCACGCGGGAGACGGTGGCCTCGCTGACCCCCGCCTGCGCCGCGATGTCTGAGAGTCGCGCCGTAGTCACGGGCCCAGAGCCTATTGCACCCACGTCAGACCGCCCACCAGCCGGTGCTGTCCGGTGCGAGCACGGTCTCGCCGCCGTCCGCCCCGAGTTCGGTCGAGGAGAGCAGCAGCCGGCCGGGGGCGGGTATCCGCACCGGCTCACCGGTGGTGTTCACCGTGCAGACGAAGGAGCCGCGCCGGAAGGCGAGGGTGCCCTCGGGGGCGTCCAGCCACTCGACCCCGGTGCCGGCGCCGAGGTCGGGCCGCGCCCGGCGGACGGCCAGCGCGCTGCGGTAGAGCTCCAGGGTGGAGGACGGGTCGCCGGTCTGCGCCTCGACGCTCAGCCCGGCCCACTCGGCGGGCTGCGGCAGCCAGGACGGCCCGCCCGCGACCGGTCCGAAGCCGTACGGGGCCTCGGTGCCGGACCACGGGATCGGCACCCGGCAGCCGTCGCGGTAGCCGTCCTGGCCGGCCTGGCGGAAGAAGGACGGGTCCTGGCGGACCTCGTCGGGCAGGTCGGTGACGTCCGGCAGGCCGAGCTCCTCGCCCTGGTAGACGTACGCGGAGCCGGGCAGCGCGAGCATCAGCAGGGTGGCGGCGCGGGCCCGACGCAGGCCGAGCGCGCGGTCGCCGGGGGTGCGGATCTGGGTGCCGAGGCCGGGCTCGTTGGCGAACCGGGTGGCGTGCCGGGTGACGTCGTGGTTGGACAGCACCCAGGTGGTGGGGGCGTCGACCGGGCGCATCGAGTCGAGCGAGAGGTCGATCACCTCGCGCAGCGCGGCGGCGTCCCAGTCGGTGCCCAGGTACTGGAAGTTGAAGGCCTGGTGCAGCTCGTCGGGGCGGACGTAGTTGGCGGTGCGCTGGACGGTCGGGGTCCAGGCCTCGGCGACGCCGATCCGCTGCCCCGGGTACTCGTCGAGGATCCGGCGCCAGCTGCGGTAGATCTCGTGCACGCCGTCCTGGTCGAAGAACGGCATGACGTCGTTGCCGAGCAGCTTGAGCTGGTCGGAGCCGCCGAGGTCGGGCAGTCCGGGGGCTTTGACCAGGCCGTGGGCGACGTCGATCCGGAAGCCGTCCACGCCCATGTCCAGCCAGAACCGCAGGATCGAGCGGAACTCGTCGGCGACGGCCGGGTTCTCCCAGTTGAAGTCGGGCTGCTCCGGGGCGAACAGGTGCAGGTACCAGTCGCCGGGGGTGCCGTCCGGGTCCTCGGTGCGGGTCCAGGCCGGGCCGCCGAAGATGGACTCCCAGTCGTTGGGCGGGATTTCGCCGTTCTCGCCCTTGCCGGGGCGGAAGTGGTAGCGGTCGCGCAGCGGGGAGCCGGGGCCCTCGCGCAGGGCGCGCTGGAACCACTCGTGCTGGTCCGAGGAGTGGTTGGGGACGAGGTCCACGATGATCCGCAGGCCGAGCCGGTGGGCGTCCCGGATCAGCGCGTCGGCGTCCAGCAAGGTGCCGAACATCGGGTCCACGGCGCGGTAGTCGGCGACGTCGTAGCCGGCGTCGGCCTGCGGCGAGGCGTAGAAGGGGGAGAGCCAGACGGCGTCCACCCCGAGGTCCCGCAGGTACGGCAGCCGGCTGCGGATGCCGGGCAGGTCGCCCATGCCGTCCCCGTTGGAGTCGGCGAAGCTGCGCGGGTACACCTGGTAGATGACCGCGTCCCGCCACCAGTCTCTGGACGCGCCGCCGGTCACGGGAGCCGGGGTCGCCGCCTCGTGAGCGGTGTCGGCGGCGGGCCGGGAGGTGTCGGCCAGGTTCTGGGTCATGGACGGTGTCCCTTGGGGATCGGAGGAGCGCTGGGAAGCAAGGGGCCTGGGAGCGTTACGACTTGGACGCACCGGCGGTCAGGCCGGTGACCAGGTGGCGCTGCACCAGGTAGAAGAAGGCCGCGGAGGGGATCGCGATCAGCACGGCGGTGGCGGCCATCAGGTTCCACTGGGCGTCGTGCTCGCTGACGAAGCTCTGCAGGCCGACGGCCAGCGTGTACTTGTCCGAGCTGAGCATGAAGGTGGAGGCGAACGGCACCTCGGCCCAGTAGGTGAGGAAGGAGTAGAACGCGGCCACCGCCAGGCCCGGACGGGCGAGCGGCAGCACCAGCCGCCAGAAGGTGCCGAACGGGCTGAGCCCGTCGACCCGGCCGGCCTCGTCGATCTCCACCGGGATGGTGTCGAAGTAGCCCTTCATCAGCCAGGCGCAGTACGGCACGGTGGTGGTGGAGTAGACCAGGATCAGCCCGGCGTAGCTGTCCAGCAGGTCGAGCGCGGAGAGCATGGTGTACATCGGCACGATCAGCACCGCGATCGGGAACATCTGGGTGACCAGCAGCGACCACATCAGCGGCTTGTGCCCGGGGAACCTCATCCGGGACACGGCGTACCCGGCGGTGGCGGCGAGCAGCACGCCGAACACGGTGGTCACGCCGGCGACCAGCAGGGAGTTGCCGAACCAGGTGAAGAAGTCGGTGTCGCCCAGCACCTGCTGGTAGTTCGACAGCGTGATCTTGCCGAAGATGTCGGCGGGGTGGAGGTAGTCGTTCTTGTCCGGCCCGAGCGAGACGAACAGGATCCACCCGATCGGGAACAGCGCGATCAGGCTGGCGAGGATCAGGACGCCGTGGGACAGCGCCTTGGACAGCGGGCTGCTCTCGCCGCGCGGCCGGAACTTCGCCGGCCGGGCGGCCGGGGCCGGGGCCGCCGCGGGGGCGGGGCGTTCGGTGGTGGTGCTCATCGGGTTACCTGCCTTCGTGGGTCAACTGGGTCCGGGGCCTGGGGGGGCGGGCCCCTAGCCGTTGGCCTGCTCGTTGCGGGCGAGCCAGCGCCGGTAGAAGGCGGTGAAGACGATCAGGATGGACAGCAGGATCACGCCGTACGCGGCGGAGCCGGCGTAGTCCCGGGGGATCTGGCCGAAGCCCAGGCGGTAGGCCCAGGTGACCAGCAGCTGGGCGTCCGGGGCTCCCTTGCCGAACAGCAGGAAGATGACGTTGAACTGGTTGAACGTCCAGATCACGCCGAGCAGCACGACGGTCGAGGAGACGGAGCGCAGCCCCGGCAGGGTGATGTGCCGGAACTGCTGCCAGCGGGTGGCGCCGTCCATCTCGGCGGCCTCGTACAGCTCGGCCGGGATCGACTGGAGGCCGCCGAGCAGCGAGATCATCATGAACGGCACGCCGGCCCAGGTGTTGACCAGGATCGCGGCCGACTTCTGCGCCCACGGGTCGGTGAGCCAGCCGGGCTCGGGCAGGTGCAGCGCGGAGAGCACGGTGTTGACGACGCCGCCGTCGGAGAGCATCAGCCGCCAGGAGAAGACGGTGACGAAGGTCGGCACGGCCCACGGGAGGATCAGCAGCATCCGGTAGGCGACGCGTCCGCGCAGCTTCTTGTTGAGCAGCACGGCCAGCCCGAGGCCGAGGGTGTAGTGCAGGCTGACGCAGATGGCCGTCCAGGCGATGGTCCACACGAAGTGGGACCAGAAGCGGTCGTACGAGCCTGGGCCCCAGAGGATGTCGGCGTAGTTGTGGAAGCCGATGTACTGGTAGCTGGCCGGGATCTCGTTGACGCCGATCTTGCGGGCGACGTTGAGGCTGTTGGCGTCCGTGAGGGTGAGCCAGACGCCTTCGACGAGCGGGTAGAACACCAGCGCGCCGAGCACCACGACCACCGGGGCGACCATCGCGTAGGCGTACCAGTGCTTGGCGTAGGAGCGCTTGAGGCGCTCCAGCGGACCCGGACGCTGATCGCGCTCCCGGCTGCCCTTGCCGGTGGCGCCCTGCACGGCGACTGACATCGTTTGCACCTTCTCGGGGGTTCTCGGGGAGGCCGACGGCTCGCGGGAACCGACGGCCCCGGGGAGCCGACGGCCCGGCCCGCCGGGGTCGGCGGGCCGGGCGGCGGGGACTACTTGGCGAAGCCCGGCAGGAGCTTGGCGTAGTCCGTGGCGACGGTGTTCAGCGCGTCCTGGGTACCGGTGCCCTGGACGGCCTTGCCGAGGTTGGTGCCGAGCGAGTCGAACAGCGAGCTGTACTCGGGCAGTTCGGGGCGCGGCTTGGCGCTGCCGAGGATGGCCTGGAAGCCGGCGATGCCCGGGTCGGCCTTGACGTCGGCGGTGTAGGCGTCGGCGCGGGTCGGCAGGGTGGAGTTCTTCTGCGCGATGAAGGCCTGGCTCTCGGCCGAGGTCATGAAGGCGGCGAACTTCTCGGCGGCGGCCTTGTGGGCCTTGTCGGCACCGGCGTAGACGGCGATGTTGTGGCCGCCGGTGGGGGCGCCGGCCTTGCCGCTGGAGCCGGCCGGGACGGGGGCGATGCCGAGGTTCTTCTTGTCGGCGAACGCGGAGCCCTTGTAGATGTTGGTGATCTCCCAGGGGCCCTGGATGATCGCCGCGACCTTGCCGCTGTTGAAGGCGTCCATCATGTGGGCGTAGGCGTCGGTGGTGACGTCGGCCTTGGCGGTGCCGGGCGAGGTGAACATCGACTTGTAGGTCTCGATGCCCTTGACGGCCTCGGGCGAGGTGATGGTGATCTTCTTGGCGGCGGCGTCGACGGCGTCGGTGCCCTCGCCGAACAGGAACGGCATCGCGTAGTAGCCGTCCGCGGCCTTCATCCAGAAGCCGTCGACGCCCGCCTTGTCCTTGACGGCGGCGGCGTCGGTCTTCAACTCGTCCCAGGTCTTGGGGGCGTCGGTGATGCCGGCCTTGGCGAAGAGGTCCTTGTTGTACAGCAGGCCGAGGGTGTCGGTGACCAGCGGGACGCCGTACAGCTTGCCGCCGTAGCTGGCCTGCTGGATCAGGCTGGGCTGGAAGGCGGAGGTGTCGGCGGCGGCGGGGGTGCCGTCCAGCGGCTCCAGGAAGCCGGCCTTGGCGAAGGCGGCGGTCCAGCCGACCTCGGAGCGGAACACGTCGGGCGCGCCCTTGGCCCCCATGGCGGTCTGCAGCTTGTTCTGCGCCTGGTCGAACGGCACGTTGACGAAGTTGACCTTGATGTTCGGGTTGGCCGCGGTGAACTTCTTGGCCAGTTCCTCGTAGTTCGGAGCCTCGTTGGTGGCGTTCGACGTGTCCCAGTACGTGAGGGTGACCGGGCCGTCGGCCTTGCCGTCGGAGCCGGAGCCGCCACTGCTGCCACAGGCAGCCATCGAGACCGCGAGGGCCACAACGAGGGCAGAGGCCGCGATGCCACGCCGCATGAGAACTCCTAGGAGGGTGGGGGTGCCCGAGATGTTCGGAGACAGGCGCATAATGGCTGCCTCGTGCCGACCGCACCGTTGCTGCCGTCGGGCTCGGGAAGGAAGTTAACAGCGGTGCAAGATCGACGGAAAGGTCTTGCAGCAAGTTTCTGCAAGAAGCCGCGATCGTTACATCCGCGTGTCCTGGACGTGGCCGCACGGTAGTGGACGGCGCGGCGCGATGTCCGTCTTCGTCCGCTTCGCCCCACCCCGGGGTGGCCGGAGCAGCCACCCTCCGTGGCCGGAAACCGCGTGCAGCAGACTGGACGCATGCGCATCAGAGCCGTCGTGAAGGACGAACTGCCCCTGCTGACCGAGCTGGAGCGGGCCGCCGGAGCCCCGTTCGCGGAGATCGGGATGCCGGAGATCGCCGCGGACGAGCCCCCGGCCCCGGAGGAGCTGGCCCGCTACCTGGAACACGGCACCGCCCTGGTCGCCGAGGCCCCCGACGGGACGATCGCCGGCTACCTGCTGGCCGAACCGGTGGACGGCGCGCTGCACGTCGAACAGGTCTCGGTCCACCCCGACCACGCCCGCCGGGGCATCGGCCGGGCCCTGATCGAGCACCTCGCCGAGGGCACCGACGCCCCCGCGCTCACCCTGACCACCTTCGCGGACGTCCCCTGGAACGCCCCGTACTACGCCCGCTGCGGCTTCCGCCCGCTCGGCGAGGCCGAACTCACCCCGGGCCTGCGCCGGATCCGCCGGCTGGAGGCCGAGCACGGCCTCGACCGCTGGCCCCGGCTCTGCATGCGCCGGGACCTGGACCGGGCCTCAGCAGGGCAGGACAGGCCGCAGGACAGGCCCTAGTTGACCCCGAGCCGCAGCACGGTGGTCGAGCGGAACTCCTCGCCCGGTCGCAGCACGGTGCTCGGGAACGCCGGGTGGTGCGGGGAGTCCGGGAAGTGCTGGGTCTCCAGCGCGATCCCGGCGAACGGCCCGTACGGCACCCCGCGCGCGCCGGTGACGGCGCCCTGGAACTTGTTCGCGGTGTAGACCTGGACGCCCGGCTCGGTGGTGAGCACCTCCAGGGTGCGGCCGCTGACCGGGTCCTCCAGCAGCGCCGCCCGCGCCGGGCTGCCGTCCGCCGGTCGGGCGCGCAGCACCCAGTTGTGGTCGTAGCCGCCGGGACCGGCCAGCTGCGGGTGCTCGTCGTGCACCGACTTGCCGATCGGGGTGGCCACGGTGAAGTCGAAGGGCGTCCCGGCCACCGGCTCGGTCCGCCCGTACGGGATCTGCCGCTCGTCGGCCGGGGTGTACTCGTCGGCGTCCAGGGTGAGCAGGTGGCCCAGGACGTCGCCGGCGCCCTCACCCGCGAGGTTGAAGTACGCGTGGTTGGTCAGGTTGACGACCGTCGGCCTGGTGGTGACGGCACGGTAGTCGATCACCAGCTCGCCGCCCTCGCCCGGGGTGTGCGCCAGGGTATACGTGACGGTGACGTCCAGCGCGCCCGGGAAGCCCTGGTCGCCGTCCGGGCTGTGCAGCCGCAGCCGCACCCCGCCGTCGACCGGCTCGGCCGCCCACATCCGCTGGGCGAAGCCGTCCGGCCCGCCGTGGATGGTGACCCCGCCGCCGGTCGGGGCCAGCGGGTGGTCCTCGCCGTCGATGGTCACCGCGGAGCCGTCGATCCGGTTGGCGTACCGGCCCACCACCGTGCCGTAGTGCCGGGCCGGGCCGAGGATCTGCGCCAGCTCGTCGGTGGAGAGCAGCAGTTGGGCCGGGCGGCCAGCCCGGTCCGGGGCGGTGAGGGTGTGCAGGGTGGCACCGAGGTTGAGCACGCTGGCCTCGTACGGGCCGGAGGTCAGCGTCCAGCGCTGGATCGCCGCGCCCGCGCCCGAGCGGTCGAGGGGTTCGCGGCGCGCACTGGTGGCCTCGCTCGCCATGGCCTGCTCCTCACTGGCGGCGGCGCTGCCGCCTCCGCCCGGTGTCCCGATCCGTCCGGGGGTGTCGCAGCGGCCCCCCGTGGTGCCCGTCAGCCTAGCGAGGGCCGCACCGGCGGGGGCGCTCCCACGCCACCGCGCGCCGCCCGGACGCCTACTGCTCCCCCGCCCACTACTCCCCGCCCGCTACTCCCCCGGCTCCTCGCCGGACTCCGCCCGCAGCCCGAGCGCCGAGGCCAGTCCGTCCGGTCCGGTGCCCGCCTTGCGGTAGACCGCCGCCAGCCGCCGGTTGACCAGGCTCAGGTGCACCCCCAGCCGCTCCGCGATCCGCTGCGGCGGCACGCCCTGGACCGCCAGGTCGGCGACGTCCCGCTCCGGACCGCTGAGCGCCTCCAGCGTCTCCCGGAAGTCGTGCACCCCCAGCCGGTTGGGCCGCAGGCCGTAGTTGGCCAGCTCCCGCCGGGCCCGGTCGACCAGTCGCTCCGCCGAGCAGTGCTGGGCCAGTTCGATGCCCTGGTACAGGTACTCCTGGGCGTCCTCCAGCCGGCCGACCCGGCGCTGCGCGGCGCCGAGCTCGACCAGCGCGACGGCGTGCTCGTACCCGGCCGGGGACTGCCCGAGGTGCTCCACGGCCTGCTCCAGCAGCTCCACCGCCTGCTGGCCGTCCGTGATCCGGGCCTGCAGGCGCAGCGCGCTGCCGACCGCCGAGGCGGTGCCGAACCTGCGGGCGTCGTCGACGGCCTTCTGGGCGTAGTAGCGGGCGCGCTCCGGCTCGTCGGCCGAGATCGCGATGGCCAGGTGCCCGGCCCAGGGCGCCCAGACGGTGTTGTGCCAGCCGCGGATCTCCAGCTGGGCCCCGGCCTCGGTGAGCGCTGCGGCCGCCCCGGCGTGCCGCTTCTTGGCGACCAGCAGCTTGCCGTACAGCGAGGCCGCGTCCGGCAGCACCATGGCCGTGGCGTGGTACGGCGGGTGGAAGCCGAACTCGTTGGCCAGCTCCCAGGCCTCCTCGACCCGGCCGCGGGCGATCAGGGTGTCCACCAGCACGCCGACGGCGTCCCAGGCCAGCGGCAGCTTGGCGCCGATCCGCTCGGAGATCCGGTAGGCCCGGCGCAGGAAGTCCTCGGCCTCGGCGAGCAGTCCGCGGCGGAACCGGGCCAGCCCCATCAGGAAGTACGCGAAGCCCCGGTGGGCACCGCTCCAACCGGCCAGCTCGAACTGGATGATGGCGTCCGCGGCCAGCCGCTCGGCCTGGGCGATGCGGTCGTTGTAGATGTACGTGAGGCAGAGCATCGAGGGCAGTTCGAAGCCCCAGGTGGTGTCCGTCCAGCCGAGGCCCTTGGGCAGCCGACCGCCGTCCAGGACCTCGTCGGCGAGCGCGAGCGCGTCGGCGGAGGGTTCGCCGCGCAGGGTGAGGTCCCAGGCCCGCATCACCAGCACGGCCCGGTCGGCGGCATCCCGGCCGGCCAGGTTGAGGTAGAGCTGCTCCAGCCGACGGGAGCGGTCGGGCCCGTTCTCCTCGGACTTGCGGAAGGCGTGCCACATGAACGAGGCCGCCTGGAGCCGCTGGCGCCGGACCGGGTCGAGGGTCTGCTCCGCCTCCTCCTGGCAGACCAGCGCGGCCTGGCCCAGCTCGCCGCTGTGGGCGAGCACCTCGGAGAGCCGGAAGGTGGCGTCCACCCGCAGTTCGGGGCGCAGCGGCCCCTCGTCGGGGTCGAGGGCGAGCCTGAGCTGGTTGACGGTGGCGCCGGGGTCGGTGAGCAGCGCGGAGCAGCCGAGCTCGTACAGCACCTCGGCCTTGATGTCGTCGGCGGGCGGCTCGTTGAGCGCCCGGTGCAGGCAGCGCTGGGCGGCTTCGGGGGCGCCGATCAGCTGGTGTTCGACGGCGGCGCGGCGCAGCTTCTTGACGATCCGGTCGTCGCCCTCGCCGGAGTGGGTCTCGACGAGGTGGCGGGAGGCGGCGAGCAGGCCGAGTCCGGCGTTCTCGATCTCGACGGCGGCGATGCCGTGCATGCCGAGGCGGGTGGCCTCCGGCATGGTGTTGTAGATGGAGCTGGCGATCAGCGGGTGGACGAACTCGAGGTTGCCGTTGGGGGCCTGGGTGAGCACGCGCTGCTTGCGCAGCTGCTTGATGGACTCGCGGGCGCCCTCGCTGCTCTGGGTGGAGATCCGGGTGACCAGGTCGATCCGGATGTCGGTGCCGAGCATGGCGCAGGCCCAGGCGAAGCGCAGGGTGGCGGGGCCGAGCCGGTCCAGCCAGCTCTTGAGGGTCATCCCGGTGGCGTCGACGGCGAGTTCGCGCAGTTGCCGGGAGTTCTCCTCGACGGGTTCGAGCTCCTGGTCGCGGACCTGGTCGAGCAGGGCGACGGCCTCGAAGGGGTTGCCGTTGACGACGTTCCAGAACTCGTAGCAGAAGGCGTCCTCGGCCCGGTCGCCGAGTTCGGCGCGGATCATGTCGGAGACGGAGTTCAGGGTGAGCCGGCTGAGTTCGTGCTTGCGGCTGGCGAGGCCCAGGACGCCGCGGCGCAGTTCCTGGGTCTCGCCGAACCAGTCGTTCTCGTCCTCGCGGAAGGCGAACACCAGCAGGACGGGCAGTTCGCCGGAGCGGACGGCGAACTTGGCGAGCCAGGAGAGGGATTCGGCGTCCGCCCAGTGCAGGTCGTCGACGATCATCACCATCGGCGCGCGGCGCGGTGCGAGCTGGGTGAGGACGTAGTCGAGGCCGTCGCGGACGCCCTGGGGGTCGAGGCGGCGGGCGCCGGCCTTGGGCTGCTTGAGGCCCATGGCCGGTCCGACGACCTCCTCCCAGGTGCCCATGACCTGGCTGAACTCGTCGGCCTCCAGCCGGGTCAGGACGGGCTGGAGGAGCTGGCGGAGCACGTGGTAGGGCTCCTTGAACTGCCGTTCGCCGCCGCGGGCGAAGAGCACGGTGGCGCCCTCGCGCAGGCTGGCGATCCGTCGGACCTCGTGCAGCAGGCTGGTCTTGCCGATGCCGGGGCGTCCGGAGAAGGCGAGGAGTTCGCCGATCTCGGTGCCGCCGGCGGCGAACTCGCGGCAGAGCCGGTCGACGGCCGCTTCCACGGAGCGCAGTTCGGTGTCGCGGTCGCGCAGCCTGACCCGGGGGGCGGGGCCGTCCTCGTCCCGTTCGGAACCGGTTCCCGTCCGAAGTTCGTTGCCCTGATCGGTCACCGCCGCGCCTCCGCCTCACCCGCTCGCGGCTCCGCCCCGCCACCGCGCGGGGAGCCGGTCCATCACTACTGTTCGTGGAGCCGAGGTTAGCGCCGTGTACGGCTCGCTGTGCGGCATTCGCGCAGGCTGGGGCGGACAGCGAGGGTTCGGACGGCTTGCCAAGGGCAATTGCCCTATATCCCTAACGTCCGATCATTACATCAGATACCCTACGGCCCGCGAGGCGCGGATGATCTTGCGAAACCACCCTCACCCGCCGCGCCCCGCCGCGTCAACTCCCCCCACACTCAGTGCTCGAACCACAAGCGCCCCCACCCACCGCTGCACCGGGAGTCCGATGTCTGACGACACCTCACTTCAGATCCCGTTCCCGCACCGCCGCAGTCCGCACGGCCCGTACGCCACCGTGGTGCACCGCGACTGGCTGGTCCGCCACCCGCTGCTCCCCGACGCCGACCACCCGGGCTACGCCCACTGGGAGGTGGTCGACCTCGCCGCGCTCGGCTACCCGGACGCCGGACCGGAGGAACTCGCCCTGGCGGCCGACCTGATGGGGTTCTACTTCCTCTTCGACGACCAGTTCGACGGCCCGCTCGGCCGCCGGCCGGCCGAGGTCGCCCCGATCTGCGAGCGGCTGATCGCCGTCCTGCACGGCGCCCGCCCCGACCAGCGCTCCCCGGTCGAGACCGCCTTCGCCGACCTGTGGAGCCGCAGCGTGCGCGGCATGCCCGCCCGCTGGCAGGCCCGCGCCGCCTACAACTGGGAGTACTACTTCGCCAGTCACCCGGCCGAGGCGGCCGGCCGGATCTCCGCCCGCCCGCCGGACCGGGACGGCTACCTCGAACTCAGACGGGGCACCGCGGCGATGGAGACCATCTTCGACATGGTCGAACGACTCGGTCAGTTCGAGGTCCCCGCCTCCGTGCTGCACCACCCGGTTCTGCGCCAACTCCGCCAGCTGGCGGCCGACATACCGTCGCTCAGCAACGACGTGCGCTCGTTCCCGCTGGAGGCCCCGCGCGGCGACGTGAACAACCTGGTCATGATCGTCCAGCGCGAGCGCCACTGCTCCGCCGAGGAGGCCTGCGCCGCGGTGATGGCGGAGGCCCAGCTGATGGTCGAGCGCTGCGCCGAGCTGCACGGTCGACTGCCGGACGTGTACCGGGAGTTGGGCCTGTCCCGGATCGAGAGCGCGATCGCCCAGCGGTACGCCGACGGGCTGATCACCTGGCTGGCCGGCTACCTCAGCTGGGAGGCCCGCACCGGCCGGTACCACGCGGTCTGACCCACCCCGGCCCGACGCCGTCCGGCTCCGCCGGGCCCGTCCGAGGCGCGCCCGGGACCGCGCGCCGTCGGACGCGCCCCGCGCGCCCGGTCCGGAACGTCCGGAACCCCCACCCTCCGTACGAGCCGGTCGTACGGACCGTAGCCGCGCCGCGCGCCCGGCGGCTATCGTGCTCGTCGGCGGGCGCCCCGGCGGGGCGCCGGCCCGACTGCGTGTCCGCACCTCCGCCGGGCCGCCCCCGACCGGGCGGCGGTCCGGCGTGCCGCCCCCGGCCCGCTCGGCGCCGGGGCGCCCGACGTCGCGAGGAGACACAGAGCATGACGGTCTACCAGCCCCCCGGCGCGCCCGGCAGCATCGTCGCCTACCGCTCCCGGTACGACCACTGGATCGGCGGCGGTTGGACGCCCCCGGCGCGCGGCGAGTACTTCGGCAACCCGACCCCGGTCACCGGCGAGGTCTTCACCGAGGTCGCCCGCGGCACCGCGGCGGACATCGAGGCCGCGCTGGACGCGGCCCACGCCGCCGCCCCGGCCTGGGGCCGCACCTCCCCCGCCGAGCGCGCCCAGGTGCTGCTGCGGATGGCCGACCGGATGGAGGCCAACCTGGAGCAGCTGGCGGTCGCGGAGGCCTGGGAGAACGGCAAGCCGGTGCGCGAGACGCTGGCCGCCGACCTCCCGCTCGCCGTCGACCACCTGCGCTACTTCGCCGGCGCGCTGCGGGCCCAGGAGGGCAGCCTCTCCCAGCTGGACGAGGACACCGTGGCGTACCACTTCCACGAGCCGCTCGGCGTGGTCGGCCAGATCATCCCGTGGAACTTCCCGATCCTGATGGCGGTCTGGAAGCTCGCCCCGGCGCTCGCGGCCGGCAACGCCGTGGTACTCAAGCCGGCCGAGCAGACCCCGGCCTCGGTGCTGCTGCTCGCCGAGCTGACCGCCGACCTGGTGCCGCCGGGCGTGCTCAACATCGTCACCGGCTTCGGCGAGGAGGCCGGCGCCCCGCTGGCCGCCAGCCCCCGGGTCCGCAAGCTCGCCTTCACCGGCGAGACCAGCACCGGCCGGCTGATCGCCCGCGCCGCCGCGGACAACCTGATCCCGGCGACCCTGGAGCTCGGCGGCAAGAGCCCCAACCTGTTCTTCGCGGACGTCGCCGCCGACGACGACGCGTTCTACGACAAGGCCGTCGAGGGCTTCGCGATGTTCGCCCTCAACCAGGGCGAGGTCTGCACCTGCCCCAGCCGCGCGCTGATCGAGACCCCGGTCTACGAACGGCTGCTCGACGACGGCCTGGCCCGGGTGCGCGCCATGCGCCAGGGCAACCCGCTGGACACCGAGACCCAGGTCGGCGCGCAGGCCAGTGCCGAGCAGGTGAAGAAGATCCTCTCGTACTTCGAGATCGGCCAGGCGGAGGGCGCCAAGGTCCTGGTCGGCGGCGAGCGCGCCGAGCTCGGCGGCTCGCTGGCCGGCGGGTACTACGTGACGCCGACGGTCTTCGAGGGCGTCAACAGCATGCGGGTCTTCCAGGAGGAGATCTTCGGCCCGGTGGTCTCGGTCACCCGCTTCGACGGCTTCGACCAGGCGGTCACGCTCGCCAACGACACCCAGTACGGGCTGGGCGCGGGCGTGTGGACCCGCAACATCAACACCGCCCACCGGGCCGGGCGCGCCATCCAGGCGGGCCGGGTCTGGACGAACTGCTACCACGCCTACCCGGCCCACGCGGCCTTCGGCGGCTACAAGAACTCCGGCATCGGGCGGGAGACCCACAAGGCGCTGCTGGAGCACTACCAGCAGACCAAGAACCTGCTGGTCAGCTACTCCCCCGACGCGGTCGGCTTCTTCTAGTCGAGAGTGGAGGGGGGGGGGGGGGGGGAAAAACCCCCCCCCCCCCCCCCCCCCCCCCCCCACACCCCCCCCCCCCCCCCCCCCCACCCCCCCCCCCCCCCCCCCCCCCCCCCCCCCCCACCGCCACTCCCCGCGGCGGGCTCACCGGGCAAATCGCCTGTTTCGGGATCTAAGCACATGAATCCGGTGATTTTGCCGACGCGCCGCCGACATGCCCGAACGGCCCGCGCGAACGCCCTAAACAAGGACTCCCGTCCCTTTTCCCTCGGGAGTCCTCGATGACGATCGCCCCCAGCAAGCTCTCCGACCCCGCCGTCCGCGCCTTCGTGACCGCGGTCAACGCCGGCGACCGCAATGCCTTCCTGGCCGCGCTCACCCCCGACGCGACCATGTCCGACGACGGCTCCGACCGCGACCTGACGCAGTGGATCGACCGGGAGATCTTCGGCCCGCACGGCCGGATGGACGTCCAGACCGAGGCCAACGGCGGCCGCGGCCTGGTCGCCAACTTCACCAACGACACCTGGGGCGAGATGCGCACCGCCTGGCGCTTCACCGTCGACGGCGGGAAGATCAGCCGCTTCGAGACCGGCCAGGCGTAGCCCCCGGCAGGCCGGCTCAGGACAGCCCCAGGCACCCGCGCACCGCGCGGATCAGGTTGCGCGAGCGCACGTCCCCGGTGACGCCCGGCTGCATCCCGTTGGTGACGTACCCGAAGCCGAGCCCGAGCTCCGGGTCGGCGAAGCCCAGCGAGCCGCCCCGGCCCGGGTGGCCGAAGCTCGCCGGGGAGGCCATCGGCGCGGTCGGGCCGTGCCGCCAGAAGCCCAGGCCGAAGGTCGAGTTGACGATCAGCACCCGGTCCGGGCCGTTCACCACCGGCCCGACCGCACGGGCCAGCACCTCCGGGCCGAACAGTGGCGGCAGCAGCGCGCCGGAGCCGTCCGGGCGGTCGGCCGCGCCGATCAGCGCCGCGTAGAACCGGGCCACCGAGCGGGCCGTACCGATGCCGTTGGCACCGGGGATCTCGGCGGCCTGCACCGCTGGGTCGTTCATGTTCACCCCGGGCAGCACCGAGGCGAAGGCGCGGGCGGTCAGCGAGGCCGGGTCCTGGTAGGCGTCCTGGACGGACTGCTTGGGCCGCAGCCGCAGCCCGCTCGGACCGGTCCGGGCCGCCTCCGGGGCGGGCAGGTCGACCAGCTTGCCGACCCGGGGCGCGGCAGCGGCCGGCAGTCCGATCCACAGGTCCAGCCCGAACGGCCTGGCGATCTCCTCGGCGAAGTACCGGCCGATGCTCCGGCCGCTGGCCCGCCGCACCACCTCGCCGACCAGCCAGCCGAAGGTGTACGGGTGGTAGCCGTGCGCCGTCCCGGGCTCCCAGGCGGGCTCCTGCGCGGCCACCGCGGCGACGGCCCGCTCCCAGGTCAGCACGTCCTCCAGGCGCAGCGGCGCGTCCAGCGCCGGCACCCCGGCCTGGTGCGACAGCAGCCAGCGCACCGGCACCGCGCCCTTGCCGGCCGCCTTGAACTCCGGCCAGTACGAGGACACCGGCGCGTCCAGGTCGAGCAGGCCGCGCTCGACCAGCAGCAGCGCGGTGGCCGCGCTCAGCCCCTTGGTGACCGAGCGCAGCACCTGGGCGGTGTCCGCCGTCCACGGCACCGCGGGCGCGGGCCGGCCGCCGACCTCGGGCCGGGCGTCGCCGCCCCACAGGTCGACCACCTTGCGGCCGCGCAGGTACAGCGCGAAGGCCGCGCCCAACTCGCCGTACTCGGCGAAGTTCCGCGCGAAGGCCTCCCGTACGGGCTCGAACCCCTCGGCCGTCTCGCCCCAGATCTCCACCATCGCGCGCCGTCCTCAGCTCGTTCGTCGACGTCAGAATTGCTCGATCCCGCGTTCGAAGCGGGCCCGGAAACCCTAACCTGTGGTTCATGACCAACCCTGCCGAAGAGCTGCTGGACATCGTCGACGAGAACGACCGGGTGATCGGGACGGCGCTGCGGGGGGAGGTGTACCGCCAGGGGCTGACCCACCGCTGCGTCTTCATCATGGTCCGCGACCCGGCCGGGCGGATCTTCGTCCACCGCCGCACCGACACCAAGCTGTTCTCCCCCGGCGCGTACGACATGTGGGTCGGCGGCGTGGTCGGCTCCGGCGAGAGCTACGCCGACGCGGCCGTCCGCGAGGCCGAGGAGGAGCTCGGCGTGCAGGGCATCGCCCCGCGCCCGATCTTCAAGTTCCTGTTCCGGGAGCCCGACGGCGGCAAGCTCTCCTGGTGGTGCGACATGTACGAGGCGGAGTGGGACGGCCCGGTCTCCCCGCAGGAGTCCGAGGTCGCCTGGCACGCCTGGCTCACCCCGGCCGAGCTCGCCGAACGCCTCGCCCGCGACACCTTCGTCGTCGACGGCCTGGAGGCCTACCGCCGCTACCTGGAGCTCAAGGCCGGACAGGCCACCGGCCGGGCCGGGTCGGGCCGGTAGGCGCGGGACAGGCCGCATGGGCCCGCGGACGGCCGCCGGATAGGCTGCGCGCATGGCCTCCCGTACACCGTCGCCGACGGCCGATCGCGCAGCACGGACCGCCGCCGCCCCCGACCGGGGGGCCGCGGGCGAGCGGCCGCGCCGGCGGCTGAGCGTCGACGAGCGGCGGGAGCAGCTGATCGCCGTGGCCCTGGAGCTGTTCAGCCGGCGCCCGCCGGAGGAGGTGTCGATCGACGACATCGCCGCCGCCGCGGGCGCCTCCCGGCCGCTGGTGTACCACTACTTCCCGGGCAAGCAGGCGCTGTACGAGGCCTCGCTGCGGCGCGCCGGGCGGGAGCTCTCGGCGCGTTTCGAGGAGCCGATGGAGGGGCCGCTGTCGGAGCGGCTGTTCCGGGTGATGGGCCGCTACCTGGACTTCGTGCAGAGCCACGGGCCCGGCTTCGCCGCGCTGCTGCGGGGCGGCTCGGTGGCGGCCAGCCCGGGCACCTCCGCGGTGATCGACGAGGTCCGCCGGGCGGCGCACGACCAGATCCTCGCCCACCTGGCCGTCCCGGCGCCGAGCCCCGGGCTGCGGCTGACCGTCCGGGCCTGGATCGCCAACGCCGAGATCACCTCGCTGGAGTGGCTGGCCGAGCGGTCCGTGCCGCTGGAGGAGCTGCAGCTGCACCTGGTCCAGGAGTTCGTCGCCTCGCTCACCCTCACCGCCGCCCGGGAGCCCGCGCTGGCCGCCGAGCTGGCCTCCTTCTTCGCCGACGAGCGGCCCGAGGGGCCGTCCGGGCGGCTGGTCCAGGACCTGGTCGGGCTGTTCGCCGTCCCCGGCATCCTCGACGCGCTCACCGCGCTGGCCGCTCCGACGGCCGGTTCGGCGGCCGGTTCGACGGCCGCGGGACCCGTGGACGAACCGTCCGCGCAGGCCACGGAAGGGTCCGCCGACGCCGCCCCGGCGTGATCATCGGGTGATCCTGCGGTTCGGTGCCGACGGTGGGCTCTGATAGGAATGGGCGGGGACCTGACGACCCGCCGCCCGGGCGGTTCCGGTCCCACTCGAACCACCGACCGCAGACGGAGCAGAGCGGGGGGCTCACCAGTTGACCCAGGACGTCCAGTTCAGTGCGGAGGCCAACCCCTTCGCGGCAGCCGAGCAGGTCTGCGCGACCCTCGGCACGCTCACCGACGCCCTCTTCGACGAGCACACCTCGCGCCACCCGGCCGCCGCGCTCAGCACCCCGAAGCCGGCTGAACACCCCGCCGCCGAGGCCCTGTTCGGCCTGCCGCTGGCACCCAACGGCCCGGTGCACGAGGCCCTCCACCGACTCGGCACGGTGCTCACCGCCGGAACGGCCCGGCCCGGCACCGGCGCACGGGTCGCCGACCGGGTGACGACCGCGCTGCACCACCGCTACGGGGGCGGCGCGGTGCGCGGCGCCATCGCCGACCGGGGCACCACCTCGGCCGCGCTGTTCCAGCTGCCGGTCACCGGCGAGTTCGCCGACGCCAAGCTGCGCCCGCCGTTCGCCCCGGCCCTGGCCGCGCTGGCGGCCGGTCAGCAGACCCGGCAGCCGGTCGAACTGGCCACCGGCGCGGGCGCCGAGGTCCGGCTGATCGTCCCGCCGGGCTTCCACCCGCTGACCTCCCCCGGCGGGCCCGCCGGGGTCTCCGCCCGTACCGTGCCCGCCCCTCCGGCGGACACCGCCGGGGACGCCGACGCCGACCGGGCCACCCTCGCGGCGGCCGCCGAGCTCACCGGCCACCTGGCCGAGGTCGCCGAGGAACTGTTCAGCGCCACCGGGCCGGAGCCGCGCCGCGACTTCGCGGTGATCACCGCGACCCTGACCGACCTGCTCCAGGACGCGGGCGTCCGCTACGCGGGCGTGTGCGCGCTGGAGGTGGACGGGCGCGCCTCCGAGGCCACCCTGGTCATCTCGCTCGCCCGGCACCCGCTGCCGATCACCGCGCTCGCCACCGAACTGGCCACCGTACGGCGGCACGCCGAGGTCTGGACGGTGCTGCTGCCCGCCGGGCCGGCCGCCGTCCTGGTCGAGGGCCGGACCGTGCCGGTGCCCGGGGCGCTGGCCGCCGACGGGCAACGCCGCTGGGTGGTCACCTCGGCCGTCCAGGCCTTCGTACCGCTGCCGGACGGCGGGACGGTGCTGTGCGCCCAGCTGTCCACCGCCCGGCCGGAGGACTGGGAGCTGTACACCGAGGCGTTCGCGGAGCTGTTGAAGAGCATCCAGTTCGGCTGGGACGGCGAGTCGCTCCGGCCGTCGGCCGCGCCCGCACCGGCGGCCGCCCCGCCGGTCCCGGTGCCCCCGCCCGCCGCGCCGCCCGTCCCTCCGGCCACCGCCCCCGCGGCGGCGGACCAGGAGGAGAAGCCGGTGCACCTGCGCGGCACCCCGGTGCGCATCCCGCCCGCCGACTTCAACCCCTTCGCCCCGGTCGCGGAGGAGCCCTCGGCCACCTCGGAGGCGGCGTCCGCTCCGGCCCCGCGCAAGGGCACCCCGGTGATGATCCCGCCGCCGGACTTCGACCCCTTCGGCATCTCCGGCACCACCCCCACCACGGACGGAGCCACCGCGCCGCCCGCCGGGGGCGCCCAGGCTCCGGACCCGTTCGGCACCACGGTCGCCGCCGAGCAGAAGCCCGACCCGTTCGGCACCACCGTCGCCGCCCAGGGCCCCGCCGTCCCGCCGCCGCCCTCGACCCCGCCGCTGATCCCGGCCCGGCCCGCTCCGACGGCGGCCCCTGCCGCCACCGCGACGGACGCGGCAGACCCGGCGTCCGCTCCGGCTCCGCGCAAGGGCACCCCGGTGATGATCCCGCCGCCGGACTTCGACCCCTTCGGCATCTCGGGCACCACCCCCAGCACGGGCGAACCGGAGGCGGAGGCCGAAGCCGCGGACGACGCCGCGCCGGAGCACCGGCCGTTCGGCTGACCGACGACGGCTGACGGTCGTCAGCCGTCAGCCGTTCCGCCGTCAGCCGTTACGCCGCGCCGCGATCAACGCCGCCAGCCCGTCCAGCATCCGCGCCAGCCCGAACTCGAACAGCGCGTCCAGGCCCATGTCGATCTCCGGCCCCCGGTTCAGCGCGTCGAACATCGGGAACCGCTCCGGGTCCGTCATCAGCCGGTCGTGGTCCCGGTCGTCCAGCCGGTCCATCCACTCGTCCGCGGACATCCCGCTGTCCTGCTCGGCCTGCGCCTCCCGCTCGAAGTGGACCGCCAGCCCGCAGGTGAAGGCCGCCAGGCTGACCGAGGCGTGGGCCATCTCCTCCATGCTCAGTCCCGTCCCCGCCAGTGCCGCCAGCGACCGCTCGGTGTGCAGCGCCGCGTCGGGCGCCAGCACCGGCCGGGTGAAGGACATGGTGGAGGCCAACCACGGGTGGCGTCGGTAGATCCGCCACTGCAACCGCGCGATCCCGTCCAGGCCCGTCCGCCAGTCCGGCGCCGGTGCTCCCGGGAGCGGCTGCTCGCCGAAGGCCTCGTCCAGCATCAGCCGCAGCAGCTCCTCCTTACCGGGCACATGGCGGTAGAGCGACATGGTCGCCACGCCCAGCTCGGTCGCGATCCGACGCATCGACAGCGCCGCCAGCCCCTCGGCGTCGGCCACCTGCACCGCCACCGCGACGATCCGCTCCCGGCCGAGCTCCCGCTCGCCGCCCTTCCCCCGCCGCCCGGCGGTCGGTGTCGAGGAGGCGGTCGGCCTCGAGGGCGCGGCCGGCGCCACGGCATGAGCGGCGGCCTGAGCTCCGGCAGAACCTGCGGCCGGAGCCGAAGGCCCGCCGGGAGCAGCCGTCGGAGCCGTCGGCCGAGCCGCCACCACCGTCCCCACCCCGGGGACGGCCCGCACCAACCCCTCCTCGCGCAGACGGTTCAGCACCTTGGTGGCGGTGGCCATCGCCACGCCCCACTCCTGCACGATCCGCCGCGTCGAGGGCACCCGGGCGCCCGGCTCCAACTCCCCCGCCGCGATCCGACGTCGGAGCTCGGCCGTGATCCGCTCCGAAGGCGATCCGCTCTCCACCACCACGCCACCACCCGCCCGCTCGACCGCACTAGTGCACCGCGGTCGCCCACGCTAGCAGCGCCGGCCACCGGAGCCCCCGGTCCCGACCGGCCTGCGCAGCGCCCGGGTTCAGCCGGCCCGGCGCGCCAGGTGCACCACGTCCGGCACGCCCCGGCTCACCGGGACCTCCTCGGTCACGACGTCCGAGAAACCGGCGGCCCGCAGCGCCTCCTCGAAGGCCGTGGAGGGCTGGGCGCTCCACACCGCCAGCACCCCGCCGGGCCGCAGCCGGTGCCACAGCACCGCGAGCCCGTCCGCCCCGTAGAGCCCGGTGTTGGAGTCGGTGACGGTCCAGTCCGGCCCGTTGTCGATGTCCAGGCACAGCGCGTCGTAGCGCTCGCCGTCGGCCGCGGCCAGGTACTCCAGCAGGTCGGTGTGGATCACCGCCACCCGCGCGTCGTCCAGCGCGCCGTCGGAGAAGGCGCCGAGCGGGCCGGAGCGGTGCCAGTCGATGATCGCGTCCTCTCGCTCGACGACGGCGATCCGCCCCCAGCGCGGTTCGGCGGCCGCGTAGGCGAGCGAGAAGCCGACCCCGAGGCCGCCGATCAGCACCGACGGCGCGGCCGGGCCGGCGCCGGTGCGGTCCAGTTCGTCCAGCGCCGCCTGGATCAGCAGCCGCTCGGAGCGACCGTCCGCGGTGTCCATCAGGAAGCAGCCGTTGGCGATGATCTCGTAGTGCCGGCCGCGCTGCCGCAGCACCACCTCGCCGAACGGGCCCTCCCGCCGGTCGAGCGTGACGACGGCCTCGTGGGCGTCCCGTTCGGGCAGTGCGGTGGTCATGCTTTCTCCTCGGCGGACTCGGCGGTGCTTCGCCCCGTCGGGGCGATCCCCTGCCCGACGATAAACGAGTCCCCGCCCACCGGGCCGGTGATCAACCCCGGACCGGTGGGCGGCCGGACACACGACGACTGTTCACGCCCGCACCGCTCGCGTCGCTCACCTCGCTCGGGTCGCTCACGACGCTCAGGTCGTGAGCAGCACCCCCGCGTACGACACCCCCGCGACCACCACCCAGGACCCGAGCCCGAGCAGCGCGATCCGCCCGCCGGTCTTCGCCATGGTCGGCAGGTGCACCGCGCTGCCGAGCCCGAACAGCGCGGCGGCGAGCAGCAGTTCCTGGGCGTCCCCGGCCAGGGTGAGGGCCCGCTCGGGCAGCACCCCGGTGGTCCGCAGCACGATCATCGCCAGGAACCCGGCCACGAACAGCGGCACTATCGGCGGCCGGCTGCCGGTCTTCGCCGTACCGTCCGCACCGTCCGCGCCCGCCCGGCGCGCGGTGCGCGCGTTGCGCCGCACCGTCACGGCCACGCCCGCGACCAGCGGCGCCAGCAGCACCACCCGCATCAGCTTGACCAGTACGGCCTCACGCAGCGCGCCGGGGCCACCGGTCTGCGCGGTGGCGACCACCTGCCCGACGTCGTGCACGCTCGCCCCGACCCAGCGCCCGAACTCGATCTCGCCGAGCCCCAACGGCTGCTGCAGCAAGGGCAGTACGGCGATCGCCAGGGTCCCGCACAGGGTGACCAGCGCGACCGAGGAGGCGACGTCCTCCTCCTCGCTGCCGGCGGCCTGGCTGACCGCGCCGATCGCCGAGGCCCCGCAGATCGAGTACCCGGTGGCGACCAGCAGCGGCTGGTCGCCGGGCAGCCCGAGCCGCCGGCCCAGCCAGAGCGTGCCGGCGAAGGTGGCGGCGACCACGGTGAGCACCATGGCGACGGTGGCCCAGCCGAGGCCGAGCACGTCGTCGAGGCTGAGCTTGAGTCCGAGCAGCACGATCCCGAGCCGCATCAGCCGCTTCCCGGCCGTCGACAGCCCGGACCGGGCGACCCCGCGGACCACCGGGCGCAGCCCGGGCAGGTGGGCCGCCGCCATGCCGAGCACGACGGCGGCGGTGAGCTTGGGCACGGCGGGGACGGCCGCGTGGACGGCGATCGCGGTGGCCACCCCGACCGCCGCGAGCAGCAGGCCGGGGGTGTCCCCGCCGAGCGGGGGGAGCGAGCGGGTGCGGGCGGCCCGCTCCCGGAGGGTGAGTGCCACGCCGCCGCTCACCGCTCCTGGTCGGCGGGGAGCCGGTAGACCCGCCGGATGCTGGTGCCGAGCCGGGAGACGTCCGCGCCGTACACGTGGATGGAGATGGCGGTGGTGCTGCAGGCGTTGCGCACCAGGTGGATGTCGCCGGGCGGGGCGAAGGCGGCGACCGTCCCGGCCGGGCCGGCCACGTGCTCGGTCTCGACCAGGCGGGAGGTGCGCCCGTCGGAGGTCAGCCGGTAGCGGGTCTCGCTCTCCTGGCCCCGGTGGACACCGGCCACGCACCAGGAGACGTGGTCGTGGATCGGGGTCTGCTGGCCGGGCAGCCAGACCAGGGCGACGACGGAGAAGCTGCCGTCGGCCTCGGCGTGCACGACGTGCTGGCGGTAGCGCTGCGGGTCGCCCTCGCACTGGGCGGGGGTGAGCAGCGCGTCGGGGCCGTCGGGGGCGGCGAGCAGGTGCGGGGCGAGGCGTTCGCCGACCAGGTACGCGGTGAGTTCGGGGGGCAGTCCGCGGTCCACGACGGCGCGGATCTCGCTGACCAGTGCGGTCATCCGCTCGGTGAGCCGGTCGCTGCCGACCGTGGCTGGGGGTGTCATGCCAGCAGGTTCGGACCAGCCGACCTATCACGTCCAACGAGGGTTTCTAAGCATCACCCCCACTCGCACTTATGGATCGCCCCGGGCCCGCCGGGCGCCCGCAGCACCGGGGTCAGCAGCCGACCCGGCTCGCCGCCGCCTGCCGCAGGTGGTCCAGCACCAGCCCGGTGGCCGGGATCCGCCGGTGCTCGCGCAGCACGTACGCGCTCACCTGCCGCCGCAGGTGCGGCTCGACGGCCCGCCCGGTGACCTTGCGGTGGCACATGAAGGAGAGCACCAGCGCGGGCATCAGCGCGATCCCCACCCCGGCGGCGACCAGGCTCTGCACCGCCAGGTTGTCGTCGGTGGAGAACACGATGTCGGGCGCGAAGCCCTCCTCCGCGCAGACGTGCAGCAGGTTGGCCCGGCAGCGCGGGCAGCCGGCGATCCAGCGCTCGCCGTCGAGGTCGGCCAGCCGGACGGCGTGCCGGCGGCCGAGCGGGTGCCCGACCGGCAGCAGCACCGTGAGCAGATCCTCCATCAGCGGGATCTCGTCCAGTCCGTCCGGCAGCTCGGTGGCCTGGCCCGGGTAGCGGAAGGCCAGCGCGATGTCGCACTCCCCGCGCAGCAGCCGCTGGACGGAGTCCGGCGGCTCGGCCTCCAGCAGTTCGACCCGGACGCCGGGGTGCTCGGCGAGCAGCCGGGCCATCGCCTCGGGTATCAGGGTGGCGTTGGCGCTGGGGAAGGCGCAGACCCGGACCCGCCCGGCGCGCAGCCGGGCGAGTGCGGCGAGCTGCTGCTGGGCCGCGGAGAGGCTGCCGAGGATGAGTTCGGCGTGCCGGGAGAGCGCCTCTCCGGCCTCGGTGAGGCGCAGGCCGCGCCCGGCGCGGGTGAACAGCGGGACGCCGACGGTGCGTTCGAGGGCCTTCATCTGCTGGGTGATCGCGGGCTGGGTGTAGCCGAGTTCCCGGGCCGCGGCCGAGTAGGAACCGGCCCGGACGACTTCGTGGAACGTCCTGATGTGCCGCGAGTCGAACACCGGCTCCATGGCCCCTCCGCCCGGTCGTCTGCCGCCTGCCTCCGCAATCATAAGAGGAATTTGGAGGTCCAGGCCTCGACCCCTTCGGCACCTATGGTTCAGTCCCGAACCGCCCTTCCCACCAGGGCGGACGCCCCGGTCCTCAGCGGGCCGACGGCGGCAGCCCCATCGCCACCCCCGCCTTGGCCACCGGCGCCCCGCCCCGCACGCTCGGACTGCGCCGGCTGCGCCGCTCGACCCAGCGGGCGAGCCAGGACAGCAGCAGACACATCCCGATGTAGATCGGCGCGATCACCATCACCACCGGGATGAACGGCAGGTCGTAGTCCAGGTTGGTGGCGATCAGCTTCCCCGCGTGCAGGAACTCCTCGTAGGTGATCAGGAAGCCGAGCGAGGTGTCCTTGAGCGCGACCACCAGCTGGCTGATGATGGCCGGCAGCATCGCCCGGTTGGCCTGCGGCACCAGCACGTACGCCATCACCTGGGTCTTGCGCATGCCCAGCGCGTACGCCGCCTCCCGCTGCCCCTTGGGCACCGCGAGCACGCCGGCCCGGAACACCTCGGCCAGCACCGAGCCGTTGTAGAGCACCAGCCCGGCCACCAGCGCCCACAGCGGCTGCACCTTGAGGGCGACGAACACGAAGAAGATCATCACCAGCAGCGGCATGGCCCGGAAGAACTCCACCACCAGCGTGGAGAACCAGCGCACCACCCGGTGGTCGGACAGCCGCCCGGCCGCGAACAGCGCGCCGAAGGGCAGCGCGAACAGCACCGTCCAACCGAAGGCCTGGAGGGTGTTGCCCAGCCCGCGCAGCAGCAGGTCCTGCACGCCCCGGTACTCGAAGGGCTCCCACTTGGCGTAGGTGAACTGGTGGGTGTGGAACAGCATGTAGACGATCCAGCCGATCAGCGCCGCGATCAGCAGCAGCGCGATCCCGCCGTACAGCCGGTGCCGGGCCAGCGCCTTCGGGCCGGGGATGTCGTACAGCGCCGAGGATCCAACGGTCATCGGGACACCGCCACTCGTCGTTCCAGCAGGTTGAAGACGGCACTGACGGCCAGGGTGATGATCAGGTAGCCGACGGCGATCCAGACGAAGGTCCACACGATGCTGTAGCCCAGCTCGTTGATGGTCCGGTAGGTGCCCAGCAGCTCGGTGACGCTGAACGAACCGGCGATCGCCGTGTTCTTCGCCAGCGCGATCATCACGCTGCCGATCGGCGCCACCACCGAGCGGTACGCCTGCGGCAGCACCACCAGGCCCATCGTCTGCCCGAAGCTCATCCCCAGGCTGCGGGCCGCCTCGCCCTGCCCGGACGGCACGGTGTTGATGCCCGAGCGCATCGCCTCGCAGACGAAGGCCGAGGTGTAGCAGCCGAGCGCCAGCACGGCGAAGGTGTAGAAGGGCAGCGTGATGTCGAACCGGGGCAGGCCCAGCACCACGATGAAGAACAGCAGGGTCAGCGGTGTGTTGCGCAGCAGCGTCACCCACACCGTTCCGAACACCCGCAGCGGCCGGACGGGCGAGACCCGGAAGCCCGCGATCAGCACGCCCAGCAGCAGCGACAGCACGGCACTCACCGCGAACAGCGAGAGCGTGCCGAGGAAGCCGTCCCAGTAGGTCGACCAGTTGTCGGTCAGGGTTTTCACGGCGCGGCCCTCTCAGTACCGGTCGATCGGCGGCGGGGTGGGCGCGGGTTCCCCGGACAGGCCGAGGGTCGCGTCGAAGGCCTTCTTCCAGTCGCCGTTCTGCTCGTGGTGCGCCAGCGCGTCGTCCAGCGCCCCGCGCAGCACGGTGTCGTTCTTCGGCGTGCCGATCCCGTACGGCTCGGTGGAGAACAGCGGGCCCACCACCTTGAGCTCGTCCGGGACCTTGGCCGCGTAGCCCAGCAGGATCGCGTTGTCCGTGGTGACGGCGTCGACCTGGCCGGTGATCAGGTTGTCCACGCAGGCCGAGTAGGTGTCGTAGCCGATCAGGTGCGCCTTGGGGTACTGCGACTGGATGCGCTGATACGGCGTCGAACCGGCCGCCGAGCAGACCTTCTTGCCGTTCAGGTCCTGCGGACCGTGGATGCTGCTGTCGTTCTTGCGCACCAGCAGCGACTGCCCCGCGACGAAGTACGGTCCGGCGAAGCCGACCAGCTTCTTCCGGTTGTCGTTGATGGTGTACGTGCCGACGTAGTAGTCCACCTGGCCGTTCTGCAGCGCGGTCTCGCGGTTGGCCGAGGCGATGGTCTTGAACTGGATCCGCTCCGGCGGGAAGCCGAGCGAGGCGCCGACCATCTTGGCGATCTCGATGTCGAAGCCGGAGTACACGCCGGTGGCCGGGTTCTTCTGGCCCAGGTACGGCTGGTCCTCCTTGGCGCCGACCACCAGGTGGCCCCGGCCGCGGGCCGCGTCCAGGGTCGACGAGCCGGTGATCGAGGCGGCGTCCTGCACCTGGTAGCTGGGCAGCGCGCTGGGCTGGGGGCCCTTGGGGGGCGGGGTGCCGGCCTTGCCGCAGCCGGTCGCCAGCACGGCGAGCAGCAGGGCCGCGGCGGTCAGGCGTGCGCGCACCCGCGCGGCGGGCGTCGTCCTTCGGTTCACGGCGCCGCCCTCAGTGCTTAAGGATCTTGGACAGGAAGTCCCGGGCGCGCTCGCTCTCGGGGGCGTTGAAGAAGGCCTCCGGGGCGCGGTCCTCGACGATCCGGCCGTCCGCCATGAACACCACCCGGTTCGCCGAGGCCCGGGCGAAGCCCATCTCGTGGGTGACCACGACCATCGTCATGCCCTCGCTGGCGAGCTGGCGCATCACGTCCAGCACCTCGTTGATCATCTCGGGGTCGAGGGCCGAGGTCGGCTCGTCGAACAGCAGCGCCTTGGGGTCCATCGCCAGCGCCCGGGCGATCGCCACCCGCTGCTGCTGGCCGCCGGAGAGCTGGGCCGGGTACTTGTCGGCCTGCGACGCCAGGCCGACCCGCTCCAGCAGCGCCCGGGACTTGGTCTCCGCTTCGGCCTTGGCCCGGCCGCGCACCTTGATCTGGGCGAGCGAGACGTTCTGCAGCACGGTCTTGTGGGCGAACAGGTTGAAGGACTGGAACACCATGCCGACCTCGGCGCGCAGCCGGGCCAGCCCCTTGCCCTCCTCGGGCAGGGGCTGCCCGTCGATCAGGATGGTGCCGCGCTCGATCGGCTCCAGCCGGTTGATCGCCCGGCAGAGCGTGGACTTCCCGGAGCCGGACGGTCCGATCACCACGACGACCTCGCCGCGACCGACCGTCAGCTCGATGTCCTGCAGCACGTGCAGCTCGCCGAAGTGCTTGTTGACCCCGCGCAGCTCGATCAGCGGGGCGAAGGCCGGGGAACCGGACGGGGCCGGTTCGGGGGCGGTGCTCACCGGCCGCGCCGTCCCTTCAACAGCCAGCCCAGCACCCCGCCGGCGAGCAGCGTCGCCAGTAGCGCGATCCAGAGCGGCGCGGTCACGGTGAACACCCAGAACTGGATCTTGACCTTGTCGAGGTTGGCGAACAGGAACCACACCGCGAGGATCACGATGACGCCGATCCCGATGTACCGCGTGGGGATCCCGCCGATCTCGCTGCGCTGAGGCCGGGACGAGCCGTCTGAAGTCTTGGTCACCGGAGCAGTCTGCTGTCCGGGCCGACGATTTGCCCGGTTACGCGCCCTTACCGGCGAGGGAGTAACCCGCACGGGGCAATCCGGCCCCGTACGGGTTTGAACCCGCGCTACCCTCCCCCGCCCGGCACCTACCGCTGGCGCTCGTCCCGCCAGGAGCGCCAGAGCGCCGCGTACGGGCCGCCGGCCGCGACCAGCTCCGGGTGGCTGCCGTACTCGCTGATCCGCCCGCCCTCGACCACCGCGATCACGTCCGCGTCGTGCGCGGTGTGCAGCCGGTGGGCGATCGCGATGACCGTACGGCCCTCCAGCACCCGGGACAGCGACCGCTCCAGGTGCCGGGCGGCCCGCGGGTCCAGCAGCGAGGTGGCCTCGTCCAGGACCAGGGTGTGCGGATCGGCCAGCACCAGCCGGGCCAGGGCGAGTTGCTGTGCCTGGGGCGCGGTCAGCGCGGTACCGCCGGAGCCGACCTCGGTGTCCAGTCCGTCCGGGAGGGCGTCCACCCAGGCCCCGGCGTCCACCGCGTCCAGCGCGGCCCGCAGTTCGGTGTCGTCCGCCTCGGGCGCGGCGAGCCGCAGGTTGTCCCGCAGGGTGCCGACGAACACGTGGTGCTCCTGGTTGACCAGGGCGACCTCCGCCCGCACCCGCTCCGCGGGCATCCGGGACAGCGCCGCCCCGCCGAGGGTGACGCTGCCGCGGCCGGGCGCGTAGATCCCGGCCAGCAGCCGCCCGAGGGTGGACTTGCCCGCCCCGGACGGGCCGACCAGCGCGACCCGGCTACCCGGGGCGACGTCCAGGCTGATCCCGTGCAGCACGTCCGCGCCCTCGCGGTAGCCGAAGCGGACGTCCCGGGCCTCGACCCGGCGGCCGTCCGGGCGGGCCGACTCGTCGCCCTCGTGCTCCGGCACCTCGTGCACGCCGACCAGCCGGGCCAGCGAGGCCTGCCCGATCTGCAGTTCGTCGTACCAGCGCAGGATCAGGTCGACCGGGCCGGTGAGCATCTGCGCGTACAGCACGCCGGTGGTCAACTGCCCGACGGTGAGCCAACCCTGGAGGGTGAACAGCCCGCCGACCACCAGGGTGGCCAGCACCGCCGAGGTGTAGACGGCGTCGATGGTCGGGAACCAGACCGAGCGCAGCCACAGGGTGTAGCGCTCCCAGGCCAGCCACTCACGCAGCTTGCGGTCCGTCAGCCGGACCCGCTGCTCGCCCAGGCGCAGCGTCTCGACCGTCCGCCCGGCGTCCACCGTCTCGGCCAGCACGTTGCTGACCGCCGCGTACCCGGCCGCCTCGTTGCGGTAGGACTGCGGGGCGCGCCGAAAGTACCAACGGGAGCTGGCCAGCAGCAGCGGCAGGCCGACCAGCGAGGTCAGCGCGAGCAGCGGCGAGGTGACCAGCAGGGCGCCGAGCACCAGCAGCAGGGACACCACCGCGACGGCGAGTTCGGGCACCGCCTCGCGCACCGACTTGTCCAGCCGGTCGATGTCGGTGGTGCCGCGGGAGACCAGATCCCCGGTGCCGGCGCGTTCCAGCACGCCGGTCGGCAGCGCGACCGAGCGGACCAGGAAGTCCTCGCGCAGGTCGGCCAGCACCCGCTCGCCGAGCACCGCCCCGCGCAGCCGCGACCAGCCGGTGAACGCCGACTGCACGGCCAGCGCCAGCAGGTACCAGCCGACCGCCACCACGATGGTGGCCCCGGCGGTGCCGGTGGCCAGCGACTCGACCAGGCTGCCGAGCACCCAGGGCCCGACCAGCCCGGCCAGGGTGGCCACCGAGTGCAGCGACACCACCGTGGCGAACCCGCCCCGGTGCCGCCGGGCCAGCACCCCCAGGTAGCCGCGCACGGCGGCCGGGGAGCCGACCGGCAGGGTGGTGGCCGGCCCCTGCTCCTGGTGGACGGGGGGCTTCATGACGTACTCCTCACGTACGGGTCCGGACGGTTGACGGTGGCGCTCCCGCCGGGGTCGCCCCCGGCGGCGCTGCTCCCCGGGGCACTGTTCGGCACGGTGCCGCTCATACCGGCGCCGCCTCCTCGTCCCGGGTGACCACGGCCCGGTAGGCCGGCTCGGTGCGCATCAGCTCGTGGTGCCGCCCGGCCGCCACCACCCGCCCCTCCCGCAGCAGCACCACCCGGTCGGCCCGGTCGAGCAGCAGCGGGCTGGTGGCGAACACCACGGTGGTGCGCCCGGCCCGGGTGTCCCGCAGGCCGGCGGCGATCCGGGACTCGGTGTGGGCGTCCACCGCGCTGGTGGGCTCGTCCAGCACCAGGACGGGCGGGTCGGCCAGCAGCGCGCGGGCCAGGGCGAGCCGCTGGCGCTGCCCGCCGGAGAGCGAGCGTCCGCGTTCGGTGATCCGGGCCCGCATCGGGTCGCCCGCGCAGTCGGGCGAGCCGTCCACCAGCGCCTCCAGCACGTCCTCGGAGCGGGCCGCGGCGAGCGCCTCCTCGGCCGGGACCCGGCCGGAGGACGGCACGTCCAGCAGTTCGGCCAGCGTGCCGGAGAGCAGCACCGGCTCCTTGTCGTGGACCAGCACCGCCGCCCTGGCCTCGGCCAGCGGCACGGTGTCCAGCTCGGTGCCGCCGAGCCGCACCGAGGGCAGGGCCTGCTCGCCCTCGGCGAGCGGGACGTGGCCGCCGAGCCGCTCGGCGAGCGCCCCGGCGAAGTCCGGGTCCCCGCAGACCACCGCGGTCAGCTCGCCGGCCCGGACGGTCAGCCCGGTGGTCGGGTCGTGCAGGTCGGACCGGCCCGGCCGGGTCAGCACGCCGTCGGCCTCGCCGCTGGTCCGACTGAGCGAGAGCACCCGCACGGCCCGCCCGGCGGAGACCCGGGCGACGCTCCAGGCGTGCGCCGCCTCGCCCAGGATCCGCAGCGGTGCGGCCAGGAAGGCGGTCGCGCCGTACACCGCGATCAGGGTGCCCACGCCGAGCTCGCCGGAGGCCGCCAGCCGGGCGCCGTACCACGTCACCCCGACCACGAACAGCCCCGGCAGCAGCACCTGTTGGGCCTGCATCAGCGACCACAGCCGGGCCGAGCGGACGGCCGCCGCCCGGACCTTCTGGGAGGCCTCCCGGTACCGCTCCAGGAAGAGGTCCTCGCCGCCGATGCCGCGCAGCACCCGCAGCCCGGCCACCGTGTCGGCGGCCAGCTCGGTCGCCTTGCCGCCGAGCTCGCGCTGCTTGGCGTAGCGCCGCTCGAACGGCCCGATCAACGGCCACACCGAGGCGGCCAGTACCGGGACACCGAGCAGCACCCCGATCCCGAGCACCGGCTCGACCACCAGCACCACCGCGCTGACGGCCAGCCAGACGATCACCGCGGCCCGGACCCGGGCGACCAGTTCGACGTACCAGCCGATCCGCTCGACGTCCCCGCTGCCGACCGCGACCACCTCACCGGTGGCGATCCGCCGGGACAGCCCGGCGCCCAGGTGCGAGGCCTGCCCGGCCACCAACTGCCGTACGTGACAGGCGGCGTGGATCCAGTTCCAGACCGCCTGCCGGTGCAGCAGCACGGTGCCGAGCGAGGCGGTGGCGGCCAGCAGCAGGGCCAGCGCGCCGGCCCGCCAGATTCCGCCGGCGTCACCGTCGACGGCGGCCTGGACGCCGCGCCCGAGCGGCACCGGCAGGGCGGCCTGGGCGCCCATCTCGATCAGCGCCCAGCAGGTGGCGCGGACCTGCCCGCGCCGCTGGGCGCGCTGCAGCCAGCGCAGGAAGGCCAGCGGTGAGGAGAGGTCGGGACTGCCGGGGTCGGCCAGCGGCAGTGGGGTGAGCGGCATGACACTCCGATGCGAGGGGTGCGAGGGGTGCGAGGGGTGCGGATGGTGCGAGGTGTGCAAGGCGTGCGTGGGGCGCGGGAGTACGGGAGGCACGGGCGGCCCGCGGTCGCACGGGAACGGACACCCGGAGGCGCGGCGCAGCGGCGCGGCGACATCGACGCGTCCGGCGACGGTCGGCCGGACGGGCAGCGCATGGGTACGAAGGACCCGGATCTCAGGAGGTCATGTCAGCGAGCCTGCCAAGCCCACTGTGATCCACGCAACAGGTTTTCCGCCGCCCTCGCCGCACGCCCTCCGCACGCCCCGGCGCGCACCCCCGTGGCACCGCCCCGGTGCGCGCCACGCCGTCGTAAAGCTTCCCCAAAGATTCGCCCGAACGGCGGGAACAATCGTGCCGGGGCACCAGTTGCCCCCTCTGGAACCAACGGACAACCAGGAAGGCACCCCTTCCCGTGAGCAACATCCCCAGCGTCACCCTGAACGACGGCGCCCAGATCCCCCAGCTCGGCTTCGGCGTGTGGCAGGTCGAGGACGCCAAGGCCACCCCCGCCGTGCGCGAGGCGATCGCGGCGGGCTACCGCTCGATCGACACGGCGGCGATCTACGAGAACGAGGCCGGCACCGGCGCGGCCATCACCGAGGCACTGGCGGGCGGCCTGGCCCGCGAGGACCTCTACGTCACCACCAAGCTGTGGAACTCGGGCACCCGCGACTGGTCGGGCGAGCAGGGCCGCGACGCGGTGCTGCGCGAGTTCGACGCCTCGCTGGACAAGCTCGGGCTCGACTACCTCGACCTGTACCTGATCCACTGGCCGCGCCCGATGCACGGCACCTTCCTGAACGTCTGGAAGGCCCTGGAGCAGTTGAAGGAGGGCGGCCGGGTCAAGTCGATCGGCGTCTCCAACTTCGGCCAGGAGCAGCTGACCCGCCTGCTGGACGAGGCCTCGGTCGTCCCGGTGCTGAACCAGGTCGAGCTGCACCCGTACTTCCCGCAGGAGGAGCTGCGCGCCTTCCACGCCGAGCACGGCATCGCCACCGAGGCGTGGAGCCCGCTGGGCCAGGGCGGGGAGCTGCTGGCCGAGCCGGCGCTGGCGAAGATCGCCGAGAAGCACGGCCGCACGGTCGCCCAGGTGGTGCTCCGCTGGCACCTGCAGAGCGGCGTGATCGCCATCCCGAAGTCGGTCACCCCGTCCCGCATCCGGGAGAACCTGGACGTCGCCGGCTTCACGCTGGACGCCGAGGACATCGCGGCGATCGCGGGCGTGGCCACCGGCAAGCGGATCGGCCCGGACCCGCAGGGGTTCGACTGGAACTGACGGGCGCCGCGGGGGCGCCGGCCGACCAGGCCCGGCGCCCCCGACAACGACGACAGAAATCCTGACCGTCGGTCATATCGAAGTACCGCTCATTCCAGGCAGGGACGAGCGGCACTTCGGCGTACCCGGATTCACCGACCCCGACCATCGGTCGCTGCCGACGGCCGTGGGCCTCATGAGACTTGGTGAATCGTTTTGGCTGTTGTTACCAAAGCTTGGGCTAGAGCCTGCCCGCCTTGGCGATGAGCGCGAGCGCCACCTCGTGCTCCTCCTCCGCGAGCGGAGCGAGCAGCAAGCGCTGGACTTCGGCCACTCCGGCGGCCGAGCGGTGCAGCAGGTCCTGGCCCGCCGGTGACAGCGAGAGCAGGTTGCGCCGCCCGTCCGAGGGGTCGCGCCGGCGCTGCACCAGACCGCGGCGCACCAGCCGGCTGACCATCTCGGCCATCGTGGCCTTGTCCAGCGAGGCCAGCTCGCCGACCGTGCGCTGGTCCGCGCCCGGTTCCAGCTCCAGCGCGTCCAGCACGGCGTACTGCGGGGCCGTCAGCTCCGCGCCGACGTGCTCCGACCAGAGCTTGGTGTGCACCTGCTGGCCGACCCTGATCAGGTAGCCGATCGCCCGCTGGGCGTCCAGTATCGGCCGCGCGTCGGTGAAGACGGCCACGGCCGCGGGTTCCAGCCTGGCTATCTTGGCCATCACCCGGACGATTTCGACCTGCTCGTCCGGCGTGAGCGGCTCGAACAGCACCCGCTGGACGCGGACCACACCACCGGTGGCCTCGCGCACCGCCTGGGCGCCGCTCTGCGAGAGGGCGAGCAGTTTGCGCCGGCCGTCGGCCGGGTCGCGCCGTCGCAGCACGAGGCCGCGGCGGACCAGCCGCGCGACCATCTCCGCCATCGTGGCCTTGTCCAGCGAGGCTCGCTCGCCGACGGTTCGCTGGTCCGCGCCCGGTTCGAGGGCGAGCACCAGCAGGACCGCGAACTGCGGAGCCGTGAGATCGGCTCCGACGTGCTCGGACCACAGACGGGTGTGAACCTGCTGTGCAACGCGAATGAGGTGTCCGGGCGACTGCTGCAGTCGCGCGGACACGCGGGTTGTCGGGATCTCCCCCAGCACCATGTATCCGTCCCGATGTCACACCCGGTGTGTGTGGGACACCCGGGTGGGGCAGTAACGGCGAGTGGGCGTCCAGCTATGAGGGAGGGCGCTCCAGCCGTGCAGCCGGTGGCTGCTGGCGGACACTATACAAACGGCAGGCCCTTGCTGGCAGGCAGGGGCGGATAGTAGACGCAGGTTCGGCAACATTGGCATATTTACGCGCTGCCACACCCTTGCAGTAACCCGTTCTCAGCAGAAAGCCGACCGGTCGGTCCTTACCGACCGTCATCTGCGCCTCTCCACCCTGGCCGCCTCCCCTACCCGCCGGTAGGGTATGGGCACCCTCCCCGGGGCCACTCCCCCGGAGGCACCCCGAGAGAGACGAGAGCGAGCATGACCGAGCAGAGCACCGCCACCCGGGTGGCGGTCGTCACCGGCGCCGCCCGCGGCCTCGGCGCCGCCACGGCCGTCCGCCTGGCCGCCGACGGCTACGCGGTGGCCGTCCTGGACCTGGACGAGGCCGCCGGCAAGGACACCGTCGACCGGATCACCGCCGCCGGCGGGCGCGCGCTGGCCGTCGGCGCCGACGTCGCGGACGCCGAGCAGGTCCAGGCCGCCGTCGACCGCGTGGCCGCCGAACTCGGCGCCCCCGTCGTGCTGGTCAACAACGCGGGGGTGCTCCGCGACAACCTGCTCTTCAAGATGTCCGAGTCCGACTGGGACACGGTCATGAACGTCCACCTCCGCGGCGCCTTCCTGATGACCCGCGCGGTGCAGAAGCACATGGTGGACGCCGGCTTCGGCCGCATCGTCAACCTGTCCTCCTCCTCCGCCCAGGGCAACCGCGGCCAGGCCAACTACTCGACCGCCAAGGCCGGCCTCCAGGGCTTCACCAAGACTTTGGCCATCGAGCTGGGCAAGTTCGGCATCACGGCCAACGCGGTGGCCCCCGGCTTCATCGCCACGGACATGACGGCGGCCACCGCCGCCCGGGTCGGCATGGACTTCGAGGACTTCAAGCGGGCCGCGGCCTCCCAGATCCCGGTCCAGCGCGTCGGTGAGCCCGAGGACGTCGCCAACACCATCTCCTTCCTCGCCGGCGAGGGCGCCGGGTTCGTCTCCGGCCAGGTGATCTACGTCGCGGGCGGCCCCCTCGACTGAGCACTGAACCTACACAGGGTTACCACGGAGTGGGAAGCCGGTCGAACCGGCCACCCACTCCGTTTTCTTTACCGGGTCTTTTGCAGAATCATTCGAAGACCACACGGGCATTCGATCCTGGAATACTGGAAATCACTCCCCGGGCCACCCGGGGCAGACCCAATTGTCGATTTCCCGGGAAAATGACAATTCCCTCCGGAATGGCCTCGCCCAGATGGGTATGGTCACCCCGTGCAATCCAGAAGTACGGCCGCTCGCATTCCGCGGCAGGGGCCGGATCGCCGCACCGCCGACCGCCGGGAGCTCCCCGGCCCCGGCCCCGGCCCCGACCGCGGCGAGCCCGGCTGGCCGCCGATGAGCCGCCGCCGGGCCGCCCTGTTCGCCGCCACCCTGGCCGCCTACCTGCTGGTCCTGGCCGGCGTCCTGCTCAACACCGACCTGGTCGACCTCGACTGGTCGGTCCGCCTGCTCCGCCCGTACGAGCGGTGGCCCAGCCTGGAGCCGCTGCTCGACACCTGGGTGATCGCCGGGCAGCGCGGACCCAGCGCCGTCGCCGCGTTCGCCTGGCTCCTCTGGCGCGCCCACCGCCTCGGACGGCTGCGCCCGCTGCTGGTGATGGGCGTCGCCCTGCTGCTCCTCAACATCACGGTCGGCGCCGTCAAGATCATCACCGGCCGGCTCGGCCCGCACTACGCCCAGTACGTCGGCTCCCCCGAGCTGTTCTCCGGCGGCACCATCTTCCCCTCCGGCCACACCGCCAACGCCGTGGTGACCTGGGGCGTGCTCGCCTACCTCGCGGTCCGCTGGCAGCGCACCGGCGCGGTGATCGCCGCCGCCACCGCCTGCTCGATCGGCCTCACCACGGTCTACCTGGGCACCCACTGGGTCTCCGACGTGCTGGCCGGCTGGGCCGCCGGGCTGCTGGTGCTGCTCTCCCTGCCCCTGCTGGAGCCGCTGCTCGCGGTCGCCGAACAACGGCTGCACCGCCGGTTCGCACGCTGAGCCCCGCGCCGCCCGCCGCCCCCGCCGCCCCGTCCTCCCCGCCGTCCCCGTCGGCTCCGCGAGCGGGCGCTACCCCTCCCAGCTGCGCTCGACCACACCGTCCCGCACCGCGAGGTTCAGCCGCCCCTCCCGGTACTCCATGGTCATCAGCTGCCCCGGTTCCAGTACCCGGACCGAGGCCCAGCCGTGCCGCCGGGCCAGCTCCCGGGCCCGCTCGATCCGCAGCCCCGCGTAGCCCTCGGCGTCCTCCCCCGTCGTGCCCGCCCCCGCGGTGTCCGAACCCGTCACAGCGCCTCCCCGGCTCTCCCCCTCGGACGTAGGCTGGAATCGTAGCCCCCACCAGCGCGGCCCGGAGGTGAACGCGCATGCGTGCCACCACGCCGCGGCGGTGGCGCAGCGGCACCGAGCCGGCCACCGCCCGCAGCGACCTCAAGCTCCGCTACCTGCTGTCGCTGACCTTCACCCCGCTGTTCGCCCTGGGGACGGCCGGCTTCGCGTTCTGGGCGGCCTCCTCCCCGGTGGACGGCGCCCCCAGCCGGGGCACCCTGACCGGCTTCGCGATCGCCCTCGGGCTGCTCACCCTGTTCGCCGTCGTCGATCTCGTGGTGGTCGTCCGGCGCCGCCGGACCGAGCTGTGACGCGGTGTCTCCCACGGAGTGGGAAGCCGGCCGGGCCGACTTCCCGCTCGGGGCCACCGACTTCCGCTACCGGTTGCCGACCGCCTGCTTCACCAGCGTCCGGCCGAAGTCCCACATCAGGCCGTTCCCCCGGTGGGCCTCGTCCATGATCTCTGTGAACGCGTCGACGAACCGGTCCACGTCCCGGTCGGTGATGATCAGCGGCGGGATCAGCTTGATCACTTCCAGGTGGTCCCCGGACACCTGGGTCAGGATCCGGTGCCGCTGCAGCAGCGGGACGACCACCATCTGCGCGAACAGCCCCTTGCGCGCCGCCTGGAGGGCCGTCCAACCGGTGCGCAGCTTCAACGACTTGGGCCGGCCGAACTCGATGCCGATCATCAGTCCGCGACCGCGCACCTCGGCGAGCAGCTCGTACCGGTCGATCAGGGCCGTCAGCCGCTCGCGGAACCGGTCGCCGACCTGCCGGGCGTTCTCCACCACCTTCTCCTCGCGCATCACCTCCAGGGTCGCCAGCCCGGCCGCCATCGCCTGGGCGTTGGACCCGAAGCTGGCCGAGTGCACCAGCACCCGGTCCATCGAGGAGTACACCTTCTCGAAGATCCAGCTCTTGCCGAGCGTGGCCCCGATCGGCACGTACCCGCCGGAGAGCGCCTTGGCCGCGCACACCAGGTCCGGCAGCACGCCCTCCTCGTGCTGGTAGGCGAAGAACTCACCGGTGCGTCCGATCCCGGTCTGCACCTCGTCGCAGATCAGCAGCGCCTTGTGCTCGTGCAGCAGCGCCTGGGCCGCCCGCAGCCAGCCCGGCGGCGGCGTCTGCACGCCCTTGCCCTGGATCGGCTCGACGATCAGCGCCGCGACGTCCCCGCGCTTCAACTCCTTGGCGAGGGCCCCGATGTCGCCGAGCGGGACGGCGGTGTCCGGCAGCAGCGGGTCGAAGCCCTTGCGGAAGCCGCTCTCCCCGTTGACGGACAGCGAGCCGGTGGTCAGCCCGTGGAAGGCGTGGTCGGCGTAGAGGACGCGCCGGCGGCCGGTGGCGTAGCGAGCGAACTTCAACGCGGTCTCCACCGCCTCGGTGCCGCTGTTGCCGAAGAACACCCGGTCCAGTCCGGGCGCGTACGAGAGCAGCCGCTCGGCCAGCAGCCCGGGCAGCGGCGAGCAGTCGAAGCGGACCAGGTCCGGCAGGTCCAGGTCCATCACCTGCTGGACCGCCGAGCGCACCGTCGGGTGGTGCCGACCGAGCGCGAAGATGCCGAAGCCGGCCAGCATGTCGAGGTACTCGTTGCCCTCGGCGTCGTAGAAGTACTGGCCCTGCGCGCGCTCGTAGTACTTGTCGAAGCCGATCGTGCGGAGCATCCGCGGCAACTGCGGGTTGAGGTGGCGGCTGTGCAACTCGTAACGCTCGCTGCCGCGTTCGGCGAGGAGGGCGGCGAGGTCGAAGGCGGGGCGGTCGGGGTCAGCCGGCATGGCGCGGGTTCGCTCCTCGGGTCGGTAGCAGGTTCTTGGCGAAGACGGCGGTCTGGGCCGCGACCCCGGTGCCGGTCAGGCCGGTCTCCTCCAGGATCTCGCCGCGGGCGGCGTGGCCGAGGAACTCCTGCGGCAGGCCGAGCACCCGCACCGGGACGTCCACCTCGGCGTCGCGCAGCGCCTGGGCGACGGCCGAGCCGACACCGCCGGTGCGGCCGCCGTCCTCGACGGTGACCACCAGCCGGTGGGCGGCGGCGAGGCGGGCCAGGGCCGGGTCGACCGGCTTGACCCAGCGCGGGTCGACCACCGTCGCGGTGAAGCCCTCGGCGAGCAGCAGCCGGGCGGCGTCCAGGCAGGCGGAGGCGGTGACGCCGACGGCCACCAGCAGGATCTCCGGTGCCGGTCCGGTGCGCAGCAGCACGTCCGTCCCGCCGATCCGTTCGACCGCCTCGACGACCGGCCCGACGTTGCCCTTGGGGAAGCGGACCACGGTCGGCGCGTCCTCGACCTCGACGGCCTCCCGCAGCTGGGCCCGCAACTGCTCGGCGTCGCGCGGCGCGGCCAGCCGCAGCCCGGGGACGACCTGGAGCACCGAGAGGTCCCACATGCCGTTGTGCGAGGCGCCGTCCGAACCGGTGACCCCGGAGCGGTCGAGGACGAAGGTGACGCCCAGCCGGTGCAGCGCGACGTCCATCAGGACCTGGTCGAAGGCCCGGTTCAGGAAGGTCGCGTAGACCGCCACCACCGGGTGCAGCCCGCCGGTGGCCAGTCCCGCCGCGCTGGTGACGGCGTGCTGCTCGGCGATCCCGACGTCGAAGGTCCGGTCCGGGTACGCCTTGGCGAACGGCGCCAGCCCGACCGGCTGGAGCATCGCCGCGGTGATCGCCACCAGGTCGGGCCGCTCGGCGCCGAGCGCGAGCAGTTCCTCGCCGAACACCGAGGTCCAGGAGATCCCGGCGCTGGGCGAGATCGGCAGGCAGGTGTACGGGTCGATCGGGTTGACGGCGTGGAAGCGGTCCGCCTCGTCCTGTTCGGCGGGCCGGTAGCCGCGCCCCTTGACGGTCAGGCAGTGCACGATCACCGGGCCGCCGAAGTTCCGGGCCTGCCGCAGCGCCTGCTCGACCGCGCCCAGGTCGTGGCCGTCGATGGGACCGAGGTACTTGAGCCCGAGGTCCTCGAACATGCCCTGCGGGGCGAAGGCGTCCTTGAAGCCCTTCTTGGCGCCGTGCAGCGCGTCGAAGATCGGCTGGCCGACCAGCGGGGTGCGCTGCAGGGCCTCCTTGCCGAGCGCGAGGAACCGCTCGTAGCCCTGGGTGGTGCGCAGGGTGGCCAGGTGGTTGGCCAGTCCGCCGACGGTCCTGGCGTAGGAGCGCTCGTTGTCGTTGACGACGATGACCAGCGGCCGGTCGCGGGCCTCGGCGATGTTGTTCAGCGCCTCCCAGGCGAGCCCGCCGGTGAGCGCGCCGTCGCCGATCACCGCGACGGTGTGCCGGTCGTGCTGGCCGAGCAGCTGGGCGGCCTTGGCGAGGCCGTCGGCGTAGGAGAGCGCGGTGGAGGCGTGCGAGTTCTCCACCAGGTCGTGCTCGGACTCGGTCCGGGAGGGGTAGCCGGACAGGCCGCCCTTCATCCGCAGCCTGGAGAAGTCCTGCCGGCCGGTGAGCAGCTTGTGGACGTAGCTCTGGTGGCCGGTGTCGAAGACGATCCGGTCGTACGGCGAGTCGAAGACCCGGTGCAGCGCGATGGTCAGCTCCACCACGCCGAGGTTGGGTCCGAGGTGGCCGCCGGTGCGGGTGACGGCGTCGATCAGGAAGTCGCGGATCTCGTCGGCGAGCAGCGGCAGTTCGGCGGCCGGGAGCTTGCGCAGCTCGGCCGGGGAGGTGACGCGGGAGAGCAGTGACATGGGTACACCTCACGACTCGGAGCGGTGCGGTGGTGCCTCCGCCCAGCGGGGGCGGGGCCGGCCCGGGCACGAGGGCCCGGGCCGGACGGGAGCTCAGGACGCGGACGGCTGCGGTGCCGGGCGGCCCGGCCCGGGTTCAGCGCCCCCGGTTGGAGCTGACGGTCTCGGTGATGGCGCGCAGCGACTGCTGGAGCGAGCCCATGGTGGCCAGGACGGCGGTCGGCTCGTAGCCGCAGTGGGCCATGCAGTTCTCGCAGCGCGGGTCCTTGCCGCGCCCGTACTTGCTCCAGTCGGTCTTCTCGACCAGCTCGCGGTAGGTGGGCACGTAGCCGTCGGCCATCAGGTAGCAGGGCCGCTGCCAGCCGAACAGCGAGTAGTTGGGGATGCCCCAGGGGGTGCACTCGAAGTCGGCCTTGCCCTCCAGGAAGTCCAGGAAGAGCGGGCTGTGGTTGAGGCGCCACCGCTTGCGGTTGCCGCCGGCGAAGGCTTTGCGGAAGAGCTCCCTGGTCTGCTCGACGCCGAGGAAGTGCTCCTGGTCGGGGGCCTTCTCGTAGGCGTAGGCCGGGGAGATCATCATCTCGTCGACCTTGAGCTCGTCGTTCAGGAAGTCCAGGACGTCGATGACGGTCTGCGGGGTGTCGGTGTTGAAGAAGGTGCTGTTGGTGGTGACCCGGAAGCCGCGCCGCTTGGCCTCCTTGATCGCCGCCACCGCCTCGTCGAAGGTGCCCTCCTTCGCCACCGACTCGTCGTGCCGCTCGCGCAGGCCGTCGATGTGGACGGCGAAGGTGAAGTACGGCGAGGGCTTGAACTTGTCCATCTTCTTGCGCATCAGCAGCGCGTTGGTGCAGAGGAAGACGTACTTGCGGCGCTCCACCAGCTGTCGGACGATCTCGTCGATCTGCGGGTGCATCAGCGGCTCACCGCCGGCGATCGAGACCATCGGGGCACCCGACTCCAGGACCGCGCCGACCGCCTGGGCGACCGGCATCCGCTGCTTGAGCACGCCCGCCGGGTGCTGGATCTTGCCGCAGCCCTCGCAGGCGAGGTTGCAGGCGAACAGCGGTTCGAGCTCGACGATCAGCGGGAACTTGTCCTTTCGCTTGAGCAGCTTCTGCTGCATCAGGTAGGTGCCGACCCGCACGGTCTGGCGCAACGGCATGGCCATGGCTAGCTCGCCTCCTGGGGGAGCGTCGAGGATGTGGGGTGGTTCAGGACTGCGGAGCGGGTGTCGAGCTCCTGCCGGTACCAGTCGACCAGGGCGGGTACCGTCGCCCGCAGGGTCCGCCAGGCGCGCACCCCGGCCGGGAGCGTGCCCGGCCGCAGCAGCTCGTGCTCGGGGGTGTCCACCACCACCCGCAGCACGGCCACCGGCAGCGCCGGGCGCACCTCCCGCAGTGCGGCCAGCACGGCGGCGGCCTCCATGTCGACGGCGAGCGCCCCCTGGAGGTGCAGGGCGCGCCGTTCGATGCCGCGCACCACGTGGTCGGCGGTGTGGTGCACCCCGGTGTGCGCGGCCAGGCCCTGTTCCTTGAGCGCCCTGGCCAGCTCCGGCCCGGAGTCGACCGGGTAGAGGTGGCCCTCGGCGTCGCGCACACCGTCCGCGGCCACCACCTCGCCCGGCGCCACGCCCGGCCCGACCGCGGCGCCGAAGCCGGCCACCACGACCGCGCCGTAGCCGCCCGGGGCGGATCCGAGCAGTCGCCGCACGGCCGTCCCGGCGCGCCGGCGACCGACCCCGGTGCGCACCAGCACCGGGGGCCCGCCGGCCGAGCCGCGCCAGTCGCCGCCGCGCAGGGCCCACACCTCGGGGCCCAGCGCGCAGAGCACCAGCAGCGGGGCGGTGGTCACCGGTTCGCTCCGATCGACGGCGGACCGCCCGGCCGCACCATCCCGGGGCTGCCGTTGAGGTAGCGGCCGAGCGCGGTGACCGGGAAGACCAGCCGGTACAGGTGGTAGTTGATGGAGAAGTCCCACGGGAAGCCAGTGCCGGTGAACTGCGGCTCGTCCCAGGTGCCCTCGGGCAGCTGGGTGCGCACCAGCCACTCGACCCCACGCTCCACCGCCGGGTTGGCCCGGCCCTCCGGACCCTCGCCGGCCGCGAGCAGCGCCATCAGCGCCCACGCGGTCTGCGAGGCGGTGGAGTCGCCGCGCCCGGCCCAGCGCGCCGGGTCGTCGTAGGAGCGCATGTCCTCGCCCCAGCCGCCGTCGGCGTTCTGCCGGTCCTCCAGCCAGCGCACCGCCCGGCGGATCGCCGGGTGCTCGTCCGGGACGCCGGCCGCCGCCAGGGCGGGCAGCACCGAGCCGGTGCCGTAGATGTAGTTGGTGCCCCAGCGGCCGAACCAGGAGCCGTCCGCCTCCTGGTCGCGCAGCAGCCACTCGATGCCGCGGCGGGTGCGCGGGTCCCGGGCCCGGCCGGTCTCGGCGAGCATCTCCACCACGTGGGCGGTGACGTCCGCGGACGGCGGGTCGACCACCTCGCCGAAGTCGCAGAACGGCAGCTTGTTCGGCAGCAGGCTGGTGTTGTCGACGTCGAAGGCGCCCCAGGCGCCGTTCTTGGACTGCATGCCGAGGTTCCACAGCACGCCCCGGTCCACCGCCGCGTCGACCTTGGCCTGGTCCGGGTGGGCGACCCGGCGCAGCGCCAGCACCACCTCGGCGGTGTCGTCGATGTCGGGGTAGGTGTCGTTCTCGAACTCGAAGGCCCAGCCGCCGGCCGGCAGGGCGGGCCGCTGGACGGACCAGTCGCCGCGCTTGCGGATCTCCTCGCCGAGCATCCAGTCGACGGCGGAGACCAGTGCCGGGTGGTCGGCCGGGACCCCGGCGTCGACCAGCGCGATGGTGGCCAGGCAGGTGTCCCAGACCGGGGACTGGCAGGCCTCCATCCAGCGCATGCCGTCCTCGGTGTGCACGGTGAAGCGGTCGAAGGAGGAGAGCCCGGCCTTCATCACCGGGTGCTCCAGCTCGTAGCCCTCCAGGTGCAGGGCGATCAGCGAGTAGACGGCGGGCGGCTGGATGCCGCCCCAGCAGCCGTCGGCCTCCTGCCGTTCGACGATCCAGCGGCAGGCCTGGGCGACGGCGAGCCGGCGCAGCGGCCGGAAGGCCCGGCGGTGGTAGGCGTGCAGCAGCTTGTCGAGGCGCTCGAACAGGCCGTCCCAGCTGGTGGCGGGGGCGAGCGACCGGTCGGGGTACGGGTGGTCCGGGTCGGTGTGCAGCTCGGTGATCGCGAAGGGGGCCGGACGGACCGGGCGGTGCGAGGAGACCACGGTCAGCGGGACGATGGTCTGCCGGGCCCAGCAGCCGAAGGCGTAGATGTTCAGCGGCAGCCACTTGGGCAGGAAGATGATCTCGGGAGGCATCTCGGGCAGCCGGTCCCAGGGCCACCAGCCGAAGAGCGCGAGCCAGATCCGGGTGAACACCCGGGCGGCCGCGATGCCCCCGGCGGAGCGGACGTAACGCGCCGCGGCCAGCATGTGCGGGGCGTCCGGGTCGTCGCCGGCGAGCTTGAGCGCGACGTAGGCCTCGACGGTGGTGGAGAGTTCGGGCGGTCCGCCGTGGAAGGTGGCCCAGGTGCCGTCCTCCCGCTGCTGGGAGCGGATCCACTCGGCGGTGGCCCGGGTCTGCTCCTCCGTCCTGATGCCCAGGAACTGGCGGAGCAGTAAGTCCTCGGCGTCCATGGTGACGTTGGTCTCCAGGTCGCCCTTCCACCAGCCCTCGGAGGACTGCAGCGAGAGCAGGTGGGTGGTGGCGCGCGCGAGGGCCTCGCGCGCGTCGCCGGGCTGCTGGTCCGCCTCACCGGCCGGCCGGGGCCGGTCGGTGTCCTCGGGCTGCCACCGCCCCGCACCCAGCAGGGTCGGGGGGCGGTCGCCCACCGCGACCGGCTCGGAATCGTACTCAGGGTCGAGCCGGCCGTCCGCGGTTGCTGTCAACGTAACGTCACCTCTCTCGTACCACCACGAATTCGGCGAGTGCGACGAAGTGCTCGCGCACCTCGTCGGACATGGGCACCTCGTCCAGGGCGGCGAGGGCAGTCGTGTGCTGGCGGCGGGCCTCCTCCTGGGTCCAGGCCCGGCCGCCGGCCTGCTCGATCAGCGCGGCCCGGGCGGCGAGCTCGGGCTCGCCCTCCTCGCCCCGGCCCTTCGGGTCCGCGAGCTGCTCGGCCAGCCGGCGCGAGGCGGCGCCGCCCTCGGCGAGCGCGGCGGCGACCGGCAGGGACTTCTTGCGCTGGCGCAGGTCGCCCCAGTGCGGCTTGCCGGTGACCTCGGTCGCGCCCCAGATGCCGAGCAGGTCGTCCACCGCCTGGAAGGCCAGGCCCAGGTGGTGGCCGTAGCGCTGGAGGGCGTCGGAGACCTTGTCATCGGCCCCGGCCAGGACGGCGCCGATCGCCGAGGCGGCGGCCAGCAGGGCCGCCGTCTTGCCGCCCTCCATCTCCATGCACTCGGCGACGGTGACGCTGTCGCGCTGTTCGAAGGCGACGTCCATGGCCTGGCCGTCGATCAGTCTGCGGGTCGCGGTGGTGAGCAGCCGGACGGCGCGCGCGGCGTCGGCGGGGCTCGCGCCGCCGGTCACCCCGGCGTCGAGCAGCACCTCCGTGCCGAGCGTCGCCAGGGCGTCGCCGACCAGGATCGCCTGGGCCGGGCCGAAGACCGTCCAGGCGGTGGCCCGGTGCCGTCGGGTCTCGTCACCGTCCATCAGATCATCATGGAGCAGGGAGAAGTTGTGCACCAGTTCAACGGCCACCCCGCCGGGCACCCCGACCTCGGGCGCCGCACCGGCCGCCCGGGCCGACAGCAGGGCCAGCGCGGGGCGCACGGCCTTGCCGCCGTCGCCCTCCACCGGGGTGCCGTCCCGGTCGATCCAGCCGAAGTGGTAGGCCGCGACGGTGTCCATCGGTGCGGCCAGACGGGCGACGGTGGCCCGTAGCGGCGGGGCGCAGAGCGTCCGGCTGCGGGCCAGCAGCTCCGGCACCGAGACCGGTTCGGCGTGCGCCGTGCCTCCGACGGCGATGCCGGTGCGTGACTCCACGTGCGTTCCCTCTCCCTCGTGGTGCCGGACCGCACGGGGCGGCCGGGTACTGTCGGTGCGGCTGGTGTCGAAGCGGGTGGTGCCGAGGCGGCTGGTGTCGAAGCGGGTGGTGCCGAGGCGATCGGTGTCGGTACGGCCGATGGGGCCGACGGTACGCCCGTCGGCTCTGGCGGGCTCTCCGGCGGCGGGCCCCGCCGTCACCTGGGCCACCGCCCGTCGCCCCGCTCCACCGGGACCCTGGCACCGGCCGCGGCGAGCGCCGCGTCGGCGGCGGCGTGGCCGCTGCGCACCGCGCCCTCCATGGTCGCGGGCCACCCGGTGGCGGTCCACGCACCGGCCAGCAGCAGGCCGGGAACGCCGGTCGTGGCCCCGGGCCGCAGCGCGGCGCTGCCGGGCGCCCCGTCGAAGGTCGCGGTGCGCTCCCGGGTGACGAAGAAGTCCAGCACCTCGGCGCCGGCGGCGGCGGGCAGCAGCCGGGCCAGCTCGGGCAGGTAGCGGTCGCGCAGGTCGGCGACCGGCAGGTCGATCTCGTCCTGGACGGCCGACTGGGACAGCGCCAGGTACTGGGCGCCGGGGTGGGCACGGCCGATCGGGGTACCGGCCAGCCCGGAGTGGGTGGTGCGGTCGAAGACCCACTGGACCGGGCTGCCGAGCGCGGCGAAGAACGGCCGGCGCAGCACCTTGCGGTCGTAGACCACGTGCACGTTGAGGATCGGCGTGGTGCCGAGGTCCTCCAACCGGTGGGGGACGGCGCCCGGCGGCAGCAGGGCGGCCGCGGTGTCCTGGGCGCCGGCCAGCACCACGGTGTCGGCGGTGAGCAACTCGCCGTCCCCTGGTCGGCCGCCCTCCAGCCGGACGGCGTGCTGGGGCGCGGCCGGCTTGAGCTCCGCGACCCGGGCGCGCAGCAGCACCCGCACGCCGGCGCGTTCCAGCTCGGCGAGCGCCCGGTCGTGGTGGATCACGCCGAGCGGGACGGCAGCGATGCCGATGTCGGAGGCCCCCGGGTCGGAGAGCAGCCCGGTCTTGAAGACCATCGCGGCGAGCGCCAGGGACACCTGGTCGGCCCGGGCGTTCAGGGTGGCGACGCCGACCAGGTCCCAGAGCGCGGCCGTGGTGGCGGCGTTCTGCCCGTTGCGGCGCAGCCACGCGCCGAAGGAGAGCCCGTCCAGCGCCGGGTCGGCGAGGTCCAGGCCCTTGAGGGCGAGCGCGCCGCGGACCACCCGGGCGCGGTCGGCCGGGGACAGGTGCGGGTAGCGGGCGAGGCTGCCGGCCAGGTGCAGCGGGACGGGCAGGCCGGCCCGCCGCAGTCGGCCGAGGGTGCGCGCCGGGGCCCCGGCGGGGCCAGTGACGGAGAGCACCGGGACGTCCAGCCGGTCCTGGAGGTGGGTCATCCGGGTGGCGCCCAGGCGCTCCAGCAGCCCGCGGTAGGCGGTGCAGCAGCGCAGGAAGACGTGCTGGCCGTTGTCGACGGTCAGGTCGCCGCGCTGGAAGGAGAAGGCCAGGCCGCCGAGCCGGGGGCGCCCCTCGGCGAGGGTGACCCGGTGGCCGGCCTCGGCCAGCCGCAGGGCGGCGGTGATCCCGGCCAGGCCGCCGCCGACCACGACGGCGGCCGGGCGCGCGGCATCGGCTCGCCCGGTCATCGGCCCTCCCCCTCGCAGTCGCCGGACCGCCCGGCGACGGTCGCTGTCGCCGGCGCGCTCGCGGCCGGCACCGTCGTGGACGGCACCGTGGTCAACACGGCGCCGCCCTGATGTGATTCCCCGCTGACACAGCGTGACAGAACCGTGGCGAGAATCAAGAACGCCCCCCGGCGAGCCCGGAAAGCGCCACGTACGCCTTCTCCCAGCCCGGAAGCGACACCCGGCCGCGCAGCACCGACTCCGGATCGGCGGCGATCCGGCCGAGCAGCCGGTGGTAGATCCCGGCCATCGCGGCGGTGCAGGCGCGGCTGCGGCGGTCGAGCAGCGGCAGCAGCCGCAGGCCCTCCTCGAAGGCGGCCTGGGCACGGGCGGCCTCGAAGGCCACCAGCCCGGTGAAGTCGGCGCCGACCGGCGGCCTGGGCAGCGCGAAGCCCTGCTCGCAGCCGAACCGGACCAGGTCCTCGGTGGGCAGGTAGGTGCGGCCGGTCAGGGCGTCCTCGCGCAGGTCGCGCAGGATGTTGGTGAGCTGCAGGGCCAGGCCCAGGGTGTCCGCGTACTGCGCCCCGCGCTCCGGGTCCTCGCAGCCGTAGACGCCCAGCGAGAGCCGGCCGATGGCGCCGGCCACGCAGCGGCAGTAGACCTTGAGCTCCTCGTAGGTCTGGTACTCGGCGCCCTTGAGGTCCATCTCCACGCCGTCGATCAGCTCGTCGAAGCCGCCGAGCGGGATCGGGAAGCGCCGGGCCGCGTCGGCCAGGGCGACCTTGATCGGGTCGGTGTCGTCCTCGGCGACCGCCCCGGAGCGGACCTCGTCCACCAGCTCCCGGGTGCGCACCAGGGCCTCGGCCTTGCGGTCGGCCGGGAGGTCGCCGTCGCCGATGTCGTCCACCCGGCGGGCCAGCGCGTACAGGGCCGACATGGCCAGTCGCTTGGGCTCGGGCAGCAGGCGGATGCCGTAGCTGAAGTTGCGTGCCTGCAGTCCGGTGACTGCCTCGCAGTACCGGTACGCCGCCATGACCGGGGCCGACGCCAGTGGTGATGCCGCCACTCGGGCGTTCACCTTCCCTTCGCGAAGATGGCCGCCGCCTTCGCTGCGAGGCGGCGCTTGTCCGGCTTCGCCTGCCGGGCGAGCACGTCGTACCCGGCGTCCTCGACGGCCGCCAGGGCCGCGTAGCCGCCTGCGGTGAATCCCGCCAGGAGCAGTCGAAGCCTCCCCCGAACCGTACCTACCAATGGTGCGCCGCGGTCGAGCAGGGTGCGGGCCCGTTCGGCCTCGAACGCGATCAGCTCCCGGACCGCACCGGTCGCGGTGGGCTCGGCGAGCTCCTCCTCGGTGACGCCGAAGCGTTCCAGGTCCTCGGCGGGGAGGTAGATCCGGCCGCGGGAGAGGTCCTCGGCCACGTCCTGGAGGTGTTCGACCAGTTGGAGGGCGGTGCAGATGGCGTCCGAGAGGGCGATCCGCTCGGGGGTGGAGACGCCGGCGATGGACAGCACCAGGCGGCCGACCGGGTCGGCGGAGAGCGTGCAGTAGCCGACCAGGTCGTCGTAGCCGGCGTAGCGGGTGGTGGTCTGGTCCACCCGGTTGGCCTCGATCAGACGGCGGAACGGCTCGGGCGTCAGGCCGTGCCGGTCGACCAGCGGGACGAGGGCGCCCAGCAGCGGGTGCCGGGGCGCCTCGGCGCCCGCGGCGCGCAGCGCGGTCTCGAACACCCGGTCGAGGTCGCGCTCCAGTCCGTCGAGCAGGGCGAGCCGGAAGGAGACCTCCGCCGGGCTCGGCGGGCCGGACTGGGCCGAAGGAGTGGCGGGGGGCCGCTGCGCGATCCCGAGCAGGGCCGCGGTGGCGGCCGGATCGGCCAGGTCGCCGTCGCCGGCGTCGTCGACCAGCCGGGCGAAGCCGTAGACCGCCATCAGGTCGTCGCGCCAGGCCGCGGGCAGGAAGAAGGGGGCGACCGGGAAGTTCTCCGCACCCGCCTTCTCCAGGGTCTGTCCCGCGGAAGGGTTCACCGGCGTATCTCTGGGCTGGGCCGAAGCCGACACTGCAGTCACTCCCCCGTTCTACACCGCTCGGTACCACCGGTCCGACTCGGACACGCGTCCGAGCGCGGGCGTCACGTACGGCACACCGCCCCCGCGCCCCCAGCCTGACACCACGCGCCGCGCCCGAGAAGAGCGCCCCGCCCGGCGCACGGTGGCGCTCACCCCCGCGGCGGCGGGCCACCCGGGGTAGCGGAGCACGCCGAAGGGCCGGCCCCGGAGCGTTCCGGGGCCGGCCCTCGAGTGCCGGGGCGCTGCGGCGCTACGGGCGCTCGCCGCGCTCGTAACGGCCGACGACCTCCTCGGTCGGGCCGTCCATGATCAGCTCGCCGGCCTCGATCCAGATGGTCCGCTCGCAGACCTCGCGGATCGAGTTGTTGTCGTGGCTGACCAGGAAGACGGTACCGGCGGAGCCGCGCAGCTCCTCGATCCGCTTCTTGCTGCGCTGCTGGAAGGCCTGGTCGCCGGTGGCCAGGGCCTCGTCGATCAGCAGCACGTCGTGGGTCTTGGCGGCGGCGATGGAGAAGCGCAGCCGGGCGCCCATGCCGGAGGAGTAGGTGCGCATCGGCAGGGAGATGAAGTCCCCCTTGTCGTTGATCCCGGAGAAGTCGACGATCTCCTGGTAGCGCGCCTTCACCTGGGCCGGGCTCATGCCCATCGCCAGGCAGCCCAGGATGACGTTGCGCTCACCGGTGAGCTCGTTCATCAGGGCCGCGTTGACGCCCAGCAGCGAGGGCTGGCCGTTGGTGTAGATGCCGCCCTTCTCGGTCGGCAGCAGGCCCGCGATGGCGGCCAGCATGGTCGACTTGCCGGAGCCGTTGGAGCCGATCAGACCGACCGCCTCGCCCTTGTACGCGGTGAAGCTGATGCCCTTGACCGCGTGCACCTCGCGCACGCCGGAACCGCGCTTGCGGCTGAGGATGCGGCTCATCGCCGAGGTGGCACTGCCCTTGCCGGAACCGGCGCCGTGCACCCGGTAGACGATGTGGACGTCGTCGACGACGACGGTGGGCTCGCGGGCCACGCTCGTGGCCGGGACGGCATCGCGCTTGCTCAGGTCGGTGTCAGCCACGGCCGTACTCCTCCTCGGCCTTCCAGAAGAAGACGTATCCGATGACGAACATGCCGACCGCCCAGGCGATGCCGTAGGTCCACTGGTGCGGCGGAAGGGTCTGGTGGACGGCCTGGTGCTTGTTGTAGATGATCGGCGCGAATGCGTGGCGCAGCAGGTCCATGTAGACGGAGGCCGGGTTGACGGCCATGATCGTCTGAATGTAGTGCGGCCAGGTCTGGATCTTGTCCTGGATGCTGAACATCACGCCGGACAGGAACATCCAGGCCCGCATCACGAACGGGATCAGCTGGGAGATGTCACTGGTCTTGGACCCGATCCGGGCGAAGATCAGCGAGATGCCGGTGTTGAACAGCGTCTGCAGCAGCAGGGCCGGGATGACCAGCAGCCAGGTCTTGCCCGGCTTGATGCCGCCGGCCAGCACGGTGACGACCAGCACCACCATCGAGATCAGCAGCTGCTGGAGCTGGATCACGGTGAAGGCGATCGGCAGGCTGGCGCGCGGGAAGTGCAGCGCGCGGATCAGGCCGAGGTTGTCGGAGATCGCCCGGGTGCCGGACTGCACCGCGTTCTGGGTGAACTGGAAGACGAAGACGCCGATGCACAGCCAGGCGATGTAGGTGTGCCCGGGGAAGCCCTGCTTGCTCGCCAGGATCACGCCGAAGACCAGGTAGAACACCCCGCAGTTGAGCAGCGGGGTGACGACCTGCCACAGCTGGCCCAGCTTGGCGTCGGTGTACTGGGCCACCAGGCGGGCGGTGGCGAAGGCCCAGATGAAGTGGCGCCGGTTCCAGAGCTGCTTGGTGTACGCGAACAGACCGGGGCGGGCACCGCTCACCGACAGGCCGTACTTGTCCGCAAGCTGCTTGGGGGTCAGGCCCGCATCCGCCCCCCTCGGGGCTGAGAGGCTGACGGGTTCACTCACTGTCGACACATTCGTCCTTCGCGCGGGATCGGTCGGGGCGGCCGGTCGGCGGGGGTCCGCCGGCCTTGCGCCGATGGGGATCCTGGGATCACGGGGGGGTTCCGGCCGGTGTGTGGTCACCGGCCACGGCGATCGATCGTCTGATCCAATCAGATGATCGGAGGACGTCCCATCCTGGTCAGTCGCCAGACGGTACGCCATCGCATGGGCTTCCGCGCACCGCAGGGTTCGCGGAAACCCGCCCGGAATCCGCTCAGCCAGGCCTTCAAACCCTCCGCGGAGGGACGTCGGGCCAGGGTCAGCAGAAACCAGGTTCCCAGATAGAGAGGCACCAACGGGGCCGGAAGGTTCCGCCTCGCGAGCCAGACCCTGTTACGGGCCACGTTGTGGAAGTAGGCGGCGTGCCGGGCCGGCGAGGTGGCGGGGTGGTGCAGCACCACGTCCGCCCGGTAGTCGATGGCCCAGCCGGCGTCCAGGGCGCGCCACGCGAGGTCGGTCTCCTCGTGGGCGTAGAAGAACTCGGCCGGCAGCTGCCCGGCCTGCTCGAACACCTTGCAGCGCACGGCGCTCGCGCCGCCCAGGAAGGTGGTCACCCGGGAGGAGCGCATCGGGTCGCTGGCGCGCAGCCGGGGGACGTGCCGGCGCTGGGTGACGCCGGTGTCCGGGTCCTCGATCCGGAAGGACACGATGCCCAGCTCCGGGTCGGCGGTGAAGGCCTCGCGCAGCAGGCGGGCGGAGTCGGTGCGCGGCAGCAGGCCGTCGTCGTCCAGGAAGAGGACGGCGTCCACCTCCCGGCCGTCCGGCCCGAACAGCTCGATGCCGACGTTGCGGCCGCCCGGGATGCCCAGGTTCTCCGGCAGCTCGACGCTGCGCACGCCGGCCGGCAGCGGGGGCAGCTTCGCGCCCTGGCCGACCACGGCGAACTCGACCTCCGGGCCCTCCTGGGCGCGGACGGACTCGATCAGGGCGTTGAGCTCGGCGGGCCGGTTGCCCATGGTGATGATCACGACGCCGAGGCGGAAGCTCTCCGCGGTGGTGGTGGAAGTGGTCATCGGAGCCTGCTCGAAAGGACGATGCTCAGCAGGTGCAGCACGGTCTGCAGCATGGCGATCGCCGCCAGCACCACGACCGCGATCCGGGTGAAGAACAGTCCGCCGTGCACCGCGTCGGCGATCCCGGCCGCCAGGATGAACAGCGAGGCCTCGACCGCGCCGACCAGGCGGTGGAACTTGAGCAGCGAGGCGGCCCGGCGGGCCTTGGCCACCGAGGCGGACCGCGGCACCGAGGCGCTGTCCTCGACTGCCGTCAGGCCGCTGCGGGCCCGGGCCACGTCCACCAGGTCCGTCTCGGACTTGATCAGGATCGCGCCGAGCGCGGCCAGCGTGCCCAGGAACGCCCACTCCCAGTGCGAGCCGCCGCCCTCGCGGTGCAGCAGGTCGGTGGCGCGCAGGCCCAGGCCGGTCAGCAGGGCCGCCTCGGACATGTAGTGCCCGACCCGGTCCAGGTAGACGCCGGTGACCGAGGTCTGCCGGCGCCAGCGGGCCACCTCGCCGTCCACGCAGTCCAGCAGCAGGTAGACCTGGATCAGCAGCGCGCCCAGGACGGCGCCGGTGATGCCCGGCACGATCAGGGCGGCACCGGCCAGGATGCCGGTGAACATCATCAGGTAGGTCAGGCCGTTGGGCGTGATCGCCGTCATGGTGGACAGCACGCGGGTGATCCGCAAGGAGATCTTCCGCATGTAGAGGCGCCCGGCCCAGTGCTCGGCGCTGCGGCGCTGGAGCATGCCCTCCGGGTGGATCACCGCCCGCAGCTCCTCGATCGAGGGTCGGCGGGTCAGGTCCACCGGGGGCCGCTCGGCGCCCGCGGTGGAGGGGTCAGCTGTTGACGGCTTGGACATAGTCGGCGTACGCGTCCCTGATTGCGGAAGGGGAGAGGTCGAGGTGTTCCAGGATGGTGTAGCGGCCCGGGCGGGTGTTCGGAGCGTAGTGCACCGCCTCGGTGAACTCCGCTTCGGTGAAACCCATCTGAGCTGCGGTCACCGGCAGCCCGTGGCTCGCCAGGCGCTCCACGATCAGACCGGTCAGCTCGCGCTCGCCCCGCAGGAAGCTGGCGAACGCCGCACCGAGGCCGACCTGTTCGCCGTGCTGGGCGGAACGCTTGGGGTACAGCACGTCCAGGGCATGCGAGATCTCGTGGCAGGCGCCCGACGACGGTCGGGTGCTGCCCGCGATGTTCATCGCGATGCCGGACAGTACCAGGGCTTCCGCGAGGGCCGTCAGGAGGTCCTGGTCCTGAATGTTTCCTGGATGCCGCAGCAGGTTCTCGCCCGCCGAGCGGGCCATCGCGACGGCCAGTCCGTCCACCGGCTCGCCGGTGACGGTGTGCGACAACTCCCAGTCCGCGCAGGCCGAGATGTTGGAGACGACGTCCCCGATGCCGGCCGCCACGAAGCGCTGCGGGGCCTGCCGGATCACGTCCAGGTCGACGATGATGCCGATCGGGCCGGGCACCCCGTAGGAGCCCCGGCCGGCGTCGTTGTCGAGGGTGGAGACCGGGGAGCAGATGCCGTCGTGCGCGAGGTTGGTGGCCACCGCGACCACCGGCAGGCCGACCCGGGCGGCGGCGTACTTGGCGGCGTCGATGATCTTGCCGCCGCCGAGGCCGACGACCGCGTCGTAGTGCTTGCCGCGCATCTCCTCGGCGAAGCGCACCGCGCTGTCGAGGCTGCCGTCGTCCACGTTGTACCAGTCGGCGCCGGGCAGGGCCGGCTCCAGGCGCGCGCGCATCGCGGCGCCGGAGCCGTTGCTGATCGCCACCGCGATCCGGCCCGAGGCCGACAGCCTCTGGTCCGCGAGGATGCCGCCGAGCGCGTCCAGCGCGCCCGGGCGGATCTCCGCGAACAGCGGCGACGGGACCAGTCGGGTCAGTACTGGCACGCGATCTCCCGGGCCTTCGCCAGGTCGTCGTGGTTGTCGACCTCGACCCAGGACACCTCGCCGATCGGCTGCACGTCGATCCGCAGGCCCCGGTCGACCATCTCCTGGTAGCCGTCCTCGTAGTACAGCTGCGGGTCGCGCTCGTAGGTGGCGCGCAGCGCGTCGGTCAGGTCCGCGGCCGCGGCCGGGTTGATCACCGTGACGCCGATGTACTCGCCGGTCGCCTCGGTCGGGTCCATCAGCTTGGTGATGCGGCGCATGCCGGCGGCCGGGTCGACGACGACCTTCATCTCCTCGTCGGCGAGCTTCTTCACCGTGTCGAGGGCGAGCAGGATGCCGGGGGCCCGGCCGTCCTCGACGAGGCGCTGGTTGCCCTCCAGCATGGTGCGCTGGACGGAGGCCGGGTGGACGGTGTCGCCGTTGGCCAGCAGCAGGCCCTCGGCGAACAGCTCGCGGGCGCACCAGAGCGAGTAGGCGTTGTTCCACTCCTCGGCCTTGTCGTTCTCGACCAGGTGGAGCTTCACCCCGTACTTGCTCTCCAGGGCGTCCTTGCGGTCGTACACCGCCTCCTTGCGGTAGCCGACGACGATCGCCGCCTCGCGCAGTCCGACCTCGGCGAAGTTGCCCAGGGTGAGGTCCAGGACGGTCCGCTCCCCGTCGACCGGCACCAGCGCCTTGGGCAGGGTGTCGGTGTACGGGCGCAGCCGGCGGCCGGCGCCGGCTGCCAGAACGAGGCCGATCATGCGGGGTCTCCTGATCCGTGGTGCGTCGTGCGGTCCGCGCGGGGATGTGCCGACGGGCCCGGCGGCGCTGTTGCCGGTCGGGCCGGCGTACGGCCGGGCCCGGCGGCGGCGCGCCGGACCGGCACAGATCCGGGCAGCGTGTCGTAAGCGATGGTAGGCGACCCGGGCGACGCGCCCGAACGCGGCCGGAGGCGCCGGGGTGACGACGCGGTGGAGGTGCGGTGATCGAACAGAATGGGAACGGATACCGAACTGGCCTTCGGGACCAATGACCCTTCCGGGGCCTTCCCGGACCGTTTCCGGTACGGATCCGGACGCCCCCGCGTCATGATCCGCCCGGTTGTGCGTGGGACCCGTCCGGACCGCCACCCATACGGCAGACTGGAGCCCGACGCCGGTGCCGGTGCCCGCGCCGCGTCCCGAGCCCCCCGACGGGTGCCCACGACGCGCTCGGCGCTCCCGTTGCTCCCGCTCCCCCTCCCGAAAGAGGCCCCATGCCCCAGAGTCCGCCGACCGACCCGACCCACTTCGCCGCCGAGATCGACAGCGGCCTGGACGTGGAGACAGACGTGACGGTCGACCCCCGGGCCACCGCCCCCTCGAGCACCGAGATCCTGCTGGAACTGGTCGACGACGAGGGCGTCACCATCGGCACCGGCGAGAAGCTCTGGGCCCACCAGCAGCCGGGCCGGCTGCACCGGGCCTTCTCGGTCTTCCTGTTCGACCGCCAGGGCCGGATGCTGCTCCAGCGCCGAGCCCTCACCAAGTACCACTCCCCCGGTGTCTGGTCGAACACCTGCTGCGGGCACCCGTACCCGGACGAGCCGCCGTTCGTGGCCGCCGCCCGGCGCACCGCCGAGGAGCTGGGCATCGCGCCGGCACTGCTCTGCGAGGCCGGCACCGTCCGCTACGACCTGCCGGACGAGGCCACCGGGCTGATCGAGCGGGAGTGGAACCACCTGTTCGTCGGGCTGGTCACCGCGCCGGTTGAGCCGGCCCCGGAGGAGGTCGAGGACTTCGCCTTCGTGACCGCGCAGGAGCTGCGCGAGCTGCGGGCCGAGCGGCCGTTCTCGGTCTGGTTCGAGACCGTCTTCGAGGCCGCGCTGCCGGGGATCCGGGAGATCGCCGGCCGGGACTGGTAGCGGACGCCGGTCCGTGCGGGTGGCCGTCCCCGACCGGGGGCGGCCGTCTTCGTGCGGGGCGCGGCCGCCTTCCGGTGGTGCGCCGCCCGCCGCCGCGGCGGTGACCGCCGCCGAGGGGGCGCCCGTCAGGACCCGGGCTCCGGGGGGACGGGCAGCGAGGCCCAGATGACCTTGCCGCCCTCCCCCGTGTGCTCGACGTCGCACACCCCGCCCGCCTGGAGGGTGACGCTCTTCACCAGCAGCAGCCCGCGCCCGCCGGTGCGGCCGGTGTCGCTCTCCAGGGCCTTCGGCCGGTACGGGTCGCCGTCCTCGACCGAGACCCGCACCCAGCCCCGGCTCACCGACAGCTCGGTGGTCACCTCGGGCGACAGCTCGGCCGCGTGCTTCACCGCGTTGCCGACCAGCTCGGAGACGATCAGCAGCACGTCGTCCACCAGCTCCTGGTAGCGCACCCCGGTCATGCCCTGGGCCAGCAGGCGGTCCCGCACCGCGTGGCGGGTACGCGGCACGGAGGCCTCGACGGCGGGCACCCGGAAGCGCCACACGCCCTCGACGGGACCGTCGGCGGTCGGTCGGCGGCCCGACCGGGCGCCGCGTCTCGGCTCGGCCTTCGCCGCCCCGCTGATCTGCTCCACGTCCAGCCGCCCTTCGTCCGCGACCCGGGAATCAGGCGATCCGCATCATGGCGCCCTCGGTCCACAGAGGCTAGGAGAGCGGTCGGTGCGGCCGTGGCACCGTCGACAAGTTGCCCGTGTCGGATCGGTTCCGACCGGAACCGATCGCGGGCGGGGGCGGAGCCGATCGTTTGCTTCGCGCTCGCCACCGCTTCGCCCGGCGTTCGAGCGCCCTCGCGAGCCGTCCCAGCCAGTCCGGACGGACCGGGCGCCCCACCGTCCCCGGCCCCTGGCGCCGGGGACGGGACGGGGCGGCGGCCCCGGCGAGCCGGGGGCGGGGCGGGGAGCCGAGGAAACGCAGGTGAGAAGCACTCCGGAAGCCTGGTAATGTTCTCTCTGTCGCCGAGGGGGCGAGAGAAAAACCCCCGAAGCACACACCCTGTCCGGGTGGCGGAATGGCAGACGCGCTAGCTTGAGGTGCTAGTGCCCTTTATCGGGCGTGGGGGTTCAAGTCCCCCCTCGGACACAACAGAAATTCCCCGTGGAATCCGAAAGGATCCCACGGGGAATTTCCTTTTTCCGGCCCACGGCCGACTCCCCCGCGTGATCCACCCCCGACGGCGGTGTGGCGCCGGTCTCGTTGAGCGGTCCCGGCCGTCCGGAAACCGGACACGAGATGGCAACGATCGGGCGGTTTGAGCTTCCTCTGAGGTATTCGCCCCATTTGAAACCATAGGCTGCTGGGGTTTGTCCGGAATACCGACCCAAAACCGTAAAAGCGCCGACACCATCCGCTGAACCCCGAGCGAGAGGACCGATACGTTGAGTGAGCCCGATTCGCCGACGGCATCACACCAGAACTACCGCCGATCGCTCGGCACGATCAGCCTCACCGCGGTCGGGCTCGGCTCGATCATCGGCTCCGGCTGGCTGTTCGGCGCCGAGCGGGCCGCCCGGCTGGCCGGCCCCGCCTCGATCCTCGCCTGGGTGATCGGCGCCGCCGTGGCGCTCACCATCGCGCTCACCTACAGCGAGCTCGGGTCGATGTTCCCCAAGGCCGGCGGCATGGTCCGGTACGGCCAGTACTCGCACGGCTCGCTGGCCGGCTACCTGGCCGCCTGGGCCAACTGGATCGCCATCGTCTCGGTCATCCCGGGCGAGGCCACGGCATCCGTCCAGTACATGAGCTCCTGGCACTTCGACTGGGCCAAGGGCCTGTACGACGGCAAGGAACTCACCCTCAGCGGGGTGGCGCTGGCCAGCGTGCTGCTGGTCGTGTACTTCGTCCTCAACTGGTTCGCGATCACGCTGTTCGCCAAGACCAACACGGCGATCACCGTGTTCAAGGTCGTCGTGCCGACGCTGACCGCCGGCGCGCTGCTCCTCGCGCACTTCGACACCTCGCACTTCACCGAGCCGGGCGGCTTCGCCCCGAACGGCTGGAGCGCGGTGTTCACCGCCGTCGCCGTCTCCGGCATCGTCTGGGCCTTCAACGGCTTCCAGTCCCCGCTCAACCTGGCCGGCGAGGCCCGCAACCCCGGCAAGTCGCTGCCCAAGGCCGTCATCGGCTCGATCCTGATCGCCCTGGTGATCTACGTCGCGCTGCAGGTGGCGTTCATCGGCGCCATCCCGGCCGCGGACCTGTCGAACGGCTGGAGCAGCCTCTCCTACACCTCGCCGCTCGCGGACCTCGCGATCGCCTGGGGCATCAACTGGCTCGCGCTGCTGCTCTACGCGGACGCCTTCGTCTCGCCGTCCGGCACCGGCATGATCTACGCCGCCACCACCTCGCGCATGATCCACGGCGTGCAGGAGAACGGCCACCTGCCGAAGCTCTTCGGCAAGGTCGACGCCAAGACCGGCATCCCGCGCCCGGCACTGCTGCTGAACCTGGTGGTCGCCTTCCTGTTCCTCGCGGTCTTCCGCGGCTGGGGCTCGCTGGCCGAGATCGTCTCCGTCGCCACCGTGATCTCGTACATCACCGGCCCGGTCGCCGTGATGGCGCTGCGCCGCCTCGCGCCGGACCTCCAGCGCCCGGTGAAGCTCAAGGCCATGCCGGTGATCGCGCCGATCGCGATGGTCTTCGGCTCGCTGGTGCTCTACTGGGCCCGCTGGCCGCTCACCGGCAAGGTCATCCTGCTGATGGCCGCCGGTGTGCCGATCTGGGCCTGGTACGAGCTGCGCAAGCCCTTCGAGCAGTTGAAGCCGCACCTCAAGGCGGGCGCCTGGATGGTCGCCTACCTGTTCGTGATGGCCGGGGTCTCCTGGGCCGGCAGCTCCGACTTCGGCGGGCACGGCTACCTGCCGGAGGGCTGGGACCTGCTGATCGTGGCCGCGATCGGCCTGGCCTTCTACTACTGGGGCGTCGCCAGCGCCTGGGCCAACCCCTCCCTGGCCGAGGTGCGCCGCGAGCTGGCGGCCGAGGCGGAGGCGGAGGCGTCCGCCGAGGCCGCGGGCAACGCCGGGGCCGCGGAGCCTTCGCGGGTCTGAGCGGGTACACAGCCGAGAAGGGCCGGTCGGGTTTCCGACCGGCCCTTCGGCGTCGCCGGGGCGGGGGTGCTGGAACGGCTCCGGTCAGCGGCAGCGGGCGCGGCTCAGGTCAACGGCAGCAGTCAGCGGCAGCGGGCGCGGCGGATCGCCGAGGTGACCAGTGGGGGCAGCAGGTCCTTGGCGACGCGCTTGGCGACGTTGACCGGGCGGCGCGCCTCCGCAGCGCGGGCGCGGCGGGCGGCGAGCTCCAGCGCGGCCTCGTCCCGGGCCGTCCGGTCCGCGTCCTCGGGTGCCGACGCCCCGACCGCCCGCGGCCGGTGCCGGGACGGGCGGAACGGCCGGATGCCCTCCGAGCTGCCCGCCATCCGCAGCACCTGCCGGCGGTTGAGGGTCTCGGTGCTGAGCTCGCAGCCGACCGCGAGGTCCACCCGGTCGAGCAGGTCGCGCTGGAACGGCTCCGGGTCGCCCCAGGTGCCGTAGAACTTGCACTCGGTGAGCACGATCGGCCTGAGGCCGTGGTTGAACACCGCCTCCCAGGTCGCCGCCGCGACGCCGGGGGTGTGCTGGGACCGGTAGTCGTCCAGGACCACGACGCCCTGCTCCTGCAGCGCGGTCCGGGCCACCTGGAGGTCGCCGACCACGTGCTCGTACAGGTGCGAGGCGTCGATGTGGACGAAGCGGTAGGCCCCCGCCGGGACCCGTCCGCCCGCGAGCGCCGAGGTCGGGGCCTGGACGATGTCCGGCAGCCGGTCGTGGAAGGACAGGTAGTTGGCCTCGAAGGCCGACCGGGTCAGCGTCTTCCGGTAGGAGTCGTCCATCTCACTGGAGTTCTCCTCGTCCGGCGCGTCCGAGTCGAACAGGTCACAGACGGTGAACGTCTCACCGGGCCGGAGGTGCTCCCCGATCACGATCGCGCTACGGCCGAGGTAGGCGCCCATCTCCATGAGGTCGCCGGTGACGCCCAGCCTCGCCTGGCGCCCGAGGAACCACTCGAAGGAGTGCCGGTCGTGGTCCCAGAACCATCCCGGAACCTCCTCCAGCACGGCCGGCCCGACGGGCTGCCGCGGTTCGCCCGTCAACGCGGTGTCGGTCACGGGATGCTCCTTTGCAGTACGGATGACCTGCGGGTGCTGAGCCGTACCTCGGCGTGGTGACGGCCTGCCCGGCCCCGGGCACGAACCGGATCACCGCACGTGCACGAGGCGCCCCCCATCGACAGTAGGCCCCCGCCGCGAAGTCCGCCGCGAACCGCGGCGGGTGCGCCGCCCGGGTCGCCGGCCCGCTCGGCCGTCCGCTCGGCCGTCCCGCGGCCGGAGCTGAACACGGCCCGGCGGGCGGTGGAGCTGATGGCCGAGGCGGTCGCGGAGGGCGCCGCGAGCGCCCGCGACCTGGCCTTCCTCCAGGACCGACCGGCCGTCAACGAGGGCCGGGAGCAGCGCTACGGGACCCAGATCGGCGCGGTGGTGGACGGCCGGCCGGTGCCTTGGCCGTGCGAGGACCCGGAGCGGCTGGACGAACGCCGGGCGCGGGTCGGGATCGAAGCGTTCGACGAGTACACCGCGCGGTTCGCCCCCGAGTGACCGGCCGGTCACCTCGGCGGGATTGGCTCTTGCGCGCGGCTGTCCGGCCGCCTTGACTGACCTTCCGACGCGCACCGTCGGCCGAAGAGCGGCTGACCAGCCGAAAGGATGATCCGTGCAGCAGGAGTACGCGGAGTACGGCGACCAGTACATCGACGGCGCCTGGCGGCCCTCCCGGGACTCCGGCACGATCCCCGTGCTCAACCCGGCCACCGAGCAGCTGCTCGCCACCGTGCCGGCCGGTGCGGCGGCCGATGTCGACGCCGCGGTGGCGGCGGCCCGCCGGGCGGCCCGGGGCTGGGCCGCCACCACCCGCGAGGAGCGGCTGGCGCTGCTCACCCGGCTGCGGGACGGACTGGCCGACGCCCAGGCGGAGATCACCTCGACCGTGGTCGCCGAGCTGGGCGCCCCGGTCGGCTTCGCCGGGGCCGTGCACGCCGGGCTGCCGCTGACCGTGGCGACCTCCTACCTGAGCCTGCTGGCCGGCTACTCCTTCGAGGAGCGGATCGGCAACTCGGTGGTGTTCGCCGAGCCGGCCGGGGTGGTGGCGGCGATCACGCCGTGGAACTACCCGCTGCACCAGATCGTCGCCAAGGTCGTCCCGGCGCTGGCGGCCGGCTGCCCGGTGGTCCTCAAGCCGGCCGAGGACACCCCGCTGGTGGCCCGGCTGTTCGCCCGGCTGGTGGACGAGGCCGGCCTCCCCGCCGGGGTGTTCAACCTGGTGACCGGCACCGGGGCGATCGCGGGCGCCGCGCTCGCCGCCCATCCGGAGGTGGACGTGGTCTCCTTCACCGGCTCCACCGCCGTCGGCCGGCAGGTCGCCGAGGTGGCCGGGCGCGGGCTCAAGCGGGTCGCCCTGGAGCTGGGCGGCAAGTCCGCCAACGTGGTGCTGCCGGGCGCCGACCTGGCCCGGGCGGTGAACGTGAACGTCGCCAACGTCTTCGCCAACTCCGGCCAGACGTGCAGCGCCTGGACCCGGCTGCTGGTGCACGTGGACCAGTACGAGGAGGCGGTCGCGCTCGCCGCCAAGGCCGCCGAGAAGTACGTCCCGGGCGACCCGGCCGACCCGCGGACCCGGATCGGCCCGCTGGTCAACGCCCGGCAGCTGGAGCGGGTCCGCGGCTACCTGGCGGGCGCGCTCGCCCAGGGCGCCCGGCTGGTGGCCGGCGGCCCGGAGCCGCTGGCCGAACTCCCCACCGGCCACTACGTCCGGCCGACCGTCCTCGCCGACGTCACCCCGGAGATGACGGTGGCCCAGGAGGAGGTCTTCGGGCCCGTCCTGGCGATCCTCCCCTACCGCGACGAGGACCACGCGGTCGAGATCGCCAACGGCACGGCCTACGGGCTGGCCGGCGGCGTCTGGGCGACGAACACCGACACCGCCGCCGCCTTCGCCCGCCGGCTGGACACCGGACAGGTGGACCTCAACGGCGGCCGGTTCAACCCGCTGGCACCGTTCGGCGGTTACAAGCACTCCGGGCTCGGCCGCGAGCTGGGGCGGCACGGGCTGGAGGAGTTCCTGCAGTACAAGTCGCTGCAGTACTAGTGTCCTGAGTCAGGAATTCGCTTCAGATATCCGGCTAGGCGGTCGAGGATCTCGTCGGCTGTCTTGGTCCAGACGTAGGGCTTCGGGTTGG
>NZ_JBVIWC010000040.1:0-64871 GCF_055594965.1 Kitasatospora sp. NPDC040550
GAACCCGGAAGCTAAGCCTCACAGCGCCGATGGTACTGCAGGGGGGACCCTGTGGGAGAGTAGGACGCCGCCGAACAATCATTCAGAAAAGCCCCTGATCCCTTCGGATCAGGGGCTTTTCGCATTTCCGTTGACGTATTGTCAGGGCATGGACGATCAGACAGCGGTCATTGCGAACAACGTGCTCCGCCCCGAGCAGCGCGACGGCGCCCTGCGTGTTCTGGCGGAGGCCCAGGCGGTCGACGGCCGGGCCGCCGTCTCCGAGCAGGGCCGGCTGCGGCTGCGGAACGCCGAGACGCCCCGGCCGGGTGTCACCCACCTGATCCTGACCGAGACCGAGACCCAGACCGAGACCGAGGCCGCGAGCGCGACTGAGACCGCGACCGTGGTCGGCTACGGCCAGGTCGAGGTGCCGGAGGCCGCGACCGCGAACCCGGCCGCCGAGCTGGTGGTCGACCCGGCCGCCCGCGGCCGCGGCCTGGCCCGGCCGCTGGTGGACGCCGTCCTGGAGCAGGCCCACCTGGTCGGCCGGGACGCGGTGGACTTCTGGGTGCACGGCGGTCACCCGGCGGCCCGGCACCTGGCCGGGTCCTACGGTGCCGAGCTGGTCCGGGAGCTGCGGCAGATGCGCCGTGCCGGCGCGCAGACCGAGGCCGTGGCCGTGCCCGAGGGCATCGAGCTCCGCACCTTCCGCCCGGGCGAGGACGACGCCGAGTGGCTGCGGCTGAACGCCCTGGCCTTCGCCCACCACCCCGAGCAGGGCTCCTGGACGGAGCAGGACCTGGCGGAGCGGATCGCCGAGCCGTGGTTCGACCCGGCCGGCTTCTTCCTCGCGACCCGGGACGGCAAGGTCGTCGGTTTCCACTGGACCAAGGTGCACCCGGCCAGCGCCACCGAGCCGGAGCTCGGCGAGGTGTACGTCGTCGGGGTGGACCCGGCCGAGCAGGGCAGCGGCCTCGGCCGCGCGCTGACCGCCGCCGGCCTGCGTCACCTGACCGGGTCAGGGGCCGGCGAGCGTGGACTGGAGACGGTCCTTCTCTACGTCGACGCCGACAACCCGGCCGCCGTCCGGGTCTACGAGCGACTGGGATTCACCGTCCACGAGGTGGACCTCATGTACCGCGCCCGGTACCAGGCGGACCGGGCAGCCGCCCGCTAGACCCACGGCCGCCCCGGCACGGACCCCCGTACCGACCCACGGCCGGTCCCGCGCCGCAGCCCGCCCGGCGGTAACGGAGCGGTCGCGGGCGGGGTGCGGCGAGGCCCGCCGCCCCTTGCTCCGACCGACTCAGCTTTCCTCCTGGCCATGCGGTGTTTACCGTGGATTCAATTGCTGCCGCGAAGATCACAGGATGAAGTCCGTAGTGTCTCGCTCGTGCAGAGTCGACCGCCTTTCCCCGGCCGGTCCTGTACGGACCGCGCCCGGTGGGTGGGCGCTGTCCCCGGGGGCGACCCGGGGCGAGGACGACGGCCCGCAGAGCCATTCGCGTCCGGACGCCGTCCTGCTGGAGGAGCTGGAACCCATGAGCATCCCCCGCCCCGTCCCTGCCCCGCTGTCGCCCACGGCGCGGATGTCCAGTGCGCTGGGCGTCCCGCCGGAGCTGCCGGCCACGGACGAGCAGGAGTTCGAAGCACTGCCGCAGGGCCGCTTCCTGGACCGTGAGCGGAGCTGGCTCGCGTTCAACGAACGCGTCCTGGAGCTGGCCGAGGACCCGGGGATCCCGCTCCTGGAGCGGGCGAAGTTCCTGGCGATCTTCGCGAGCAACCTGGACGAGTTCTTCATGGTCCGGGTCGCCGGCCTCAAGCGCCGGATCGCCACCGGCGTGGCCCAGCGCAGCGCGTCCGGCCTCCAGCCGCGCGAGGTGCTGGACCTGATCTGGACCCGCTCGCGCGAGCTGATGGCCCGTCATGCCGCCGCCTTCCAGCAGGAGGTGCTGCCGGACCTCGCCGCCGAGGGCATCGAGGTGGTCCGCTGGCCGGAGCTGGCCGAGAAGGAGCAGGCCCGGCTGCACACCCTGTTCCGGCAGAAGATCTTCCCGGTGCTGACTCCGCTGGCGGTCGACCCGGCGCACCCCTTCCCCTACATATCGGGGCTGTCGCTCAACCTCGCCGTGGTGGTCCGCAACCCGGTGTCCGGCCACAAGCACTTCGCCCGGGTGAAGGTGCCGCAGTCGCTGGCCCGCTTCCTGGAGGCCTCGCCCCAGCGGTACGTCCCGCTGGAGGACGTGATGGGCGCGCACCTGGAGGAGCTCTTCCCGGGGATGGAGGTGCTGGCCCACCACGCCTTTCGGGTGACCCGCAACGAGGACCTGGAGGTGGAGGAGGACGACACCGAGAACATCCTCAAGGCCCTGGAGAAGGAGCTGATGCGGCGGCGCTTCGGCCCGCCGGTCCGGCTGGAGGTCGAGGAGTCGATCGACCCCTACATCCTGGACCTGCTGGTGCGGGAGCTGAACATCACCGAGGCGGAGGTCTTCCCGCTGCCCGGTCCGCTGGACCTGACCGGTCTGTTCGGCATCGCCGAGCTGGACCGGCCGGAGCTCAAGTACCCGAAGTTCGTGGCCGGTACGGCCCGCGGGCTGACCGACGTCGAGTCCGCCTCGCAGCCGGACATCTTCGCCGCGATGCGCGAGCGCGACGTGCTGCTGCACCACCCGTACGACAGCTTCTCCACCTCGGTGCAGGCCTTCCTGGAGCAGGCCGCCGCCGACCCGGACGTACTGGCGATCAAGCAGACCCTGTACCGCACCTCCGGCGACTCGCCGATCGTGGACGCGCTGATCGACGCCGCCGAGTCCGGCAAGCAGGTGCTGGTGCTGGTCGAGATCAAGGCGCGCTTCGACGAGCAGGCCAACATCAAGTGGGCGCGCAAGCTGGAGGAGGCCGGCTGTCACGTGGTCTACGGCCTGGTCGGGCTCAAGACCCACTGCAAGCTGTCGCTGGTGGTCCGCGAGGAGGGCGACACCCTGCGCCGCTACTCGCACGTCGGCACCGGCAACTACCACCCGAAGACCGCCCGGCTGTACGAGGACCTCGGCCTGCTCACCTCCGACCCGCAGGTCGGCGCGGACCTCTCGGACCTCTTCAACCGGCTGTCCGGCTACTCGCGCCGGGAGTCCTACCGCCGGCTGCTGACCGCCCCGCGCGGCCTGCGCGACGGGCTGGTCTCCCGGATCCACAACGAGATCGCCCACCACCGGGCCGGCCGGCCCGCGTACGTGAAGATCAAGGTCAACTCGATCGTCGACGAGGCCCTGATCGACGCGCTCTACCGGGCCTCGCAGGCCGGGGTGCCGGTGGACGTCTGGGTCCGCGGCATCTGCGCGGTCCGTCCGGGGGTGCCGGGGCTGAGCGAGAACATCCGGGTGCGCAGCATCCTGGGGCGCTTCCTGGAGCACTCCCGGATCTTCGTGTTCGGCAACAACGGCGATCCCGAGGTGTGGATCGGCAGCGCCGACATGATGCACCGCAACCTGGACCGCCGGATCGAGGCGCTGATGAGGATCACCGATCCGGCGCACCGGGCCGAGTTGTCCGGGCTGATCGACCTCGGGGTGTCGGACGAGACCGAGTCCTGGCACCTGGGCCCGGACGGTGCCTGGGAACGCCGTTCGCAGGACGCCGAGGGTACGCCGCTGCGGCACGTCCAGGACCTGCTCATCGATTCGCGCCAGCGCCGCCGGGCCGCCACCTCGCGCTGACGCGTCCACTGATGCGAGCCGCCGGAGCAGTCGGGGCCCCCGGGGCCCCGGGGGGAGCTGCTCCGGCGGTCGGCCACCAGCCCCGGGGAAGGGCCCCGGGGGAACGGGGATCTACCACGCCATGACCGAAGCGCCGATGACGGCCCAGGCGGCCTCCACAGCGACCGCCGGGGACATCCTTTCCCGCCAACTCACGGCCCAGGCGGGCGCGTTCCTGCGCGCCCTGCCGCTCGCGGTGGGCGAGGTCGGCGCCAGACCGGGGTCGGCCGCGGCCGTTCCGGCGAGCGGCACCGCCGACCTGCTGCGGGCCGTGCGGCGGATCGGCGGGCTGCTGCACACCTTCGGGGCCGTGTTCGAGCAGTCCTGGGCGCAGGAGTCGCGCACCGAACTGCGCTGGCTGCTCAACCTGTTGGCGCTGGAGCCCGGTTACGTCCGCCGCTCGGCCCGGCTGCTGGGCGCGGTGGACTCGCTGAGCGGCACCGACCCGGGGGGGACGGGCATGCTGGCCGGGCACGCGGGCGCCCCGAAGGCGCGGGCGCTGCTGGACCGGCAGCTGACCCTGGCCCGGACCAGGGCGCACTCCACGGTGCTCCAGGAGCTCCGCTCGGCCCGGCTGCACGCGCTGGCGGACCGGATGACCCTGCTGGTCGGCGAGGCGCCGCTGCTGGAGGCGGCCGGCGGCCGGGCGTCGGCGGTGCTGCGGCCGCAGGCGGCGGCCGCGTTCACCGCGCTGTCGGCGAGCGCCCAGCAGCTGCCGCTCCAGCGGGCCGCGACCCCGTACGGCGGGGACGGGCTGCGCCGGCTGGGCGCGGTGCCGGCGGCGCGCGGGGTGGCGGACGCGGACGCCGCGCTGGCGGCCGACGACGCGCCCTGGTCGCGGCTGCGGATCCTGGTGAAGCGGGCCCGGTACGCGCTGGAGGTGTGTGCCCGGCCGTCCGCCGAGCTGGACGAGCTGGACGCGGTGCTGGCCCGGCACCAGGAGGCCGCGGACGCCGCGGTGACCGCCGCGACCGCGGCGCGCACCCCGCGGATCACCCCCGCGACCGCCTATGTGCTGGGCGTGGTGCATGCTGATCAACGACTGGAGGTCGAGGCGGCGCGGTACGCCTTCGGCCGCCGGTGGCCCGAGCTCCCGCCGTCCCCGGACGGCTGGCTGGAGCTCCCCCCTGCCGAGGGCTGGGGGCATTCCCCCGCACCACGGACGGCTTGAATTGCACGATCGCCTGAGCACCGGGCGGGCAGCGGACCCGGCCGCGAACCCGGCAGCGGCCCGCGCCGCGCGCCCGGTGGCCGCCGCCCCGGCCCGGGGCCCGGTGGTCCTGGCGGCGGGCGCGGTGCTCTGGCTGCCCGGCCGGCCGAAGCCCAGCGGTCGGCTGGGGCGGCCGCGGATCGCGGTGATCCACCGTCCGAAGTACGACGACTGGAGCCTGCCGAAGGGCAAGCTCGACCCGGGCGAGGGCGTGGTCGAGGCGGCGCTGCGCGAGGTGCGGGAGGAGACGGGCTTCGCCTGCCTGCTCGGTCCGGAGCTGCCCGCCCAGCACTACCTGGCGCAGGGCCGTCCGAAGGAGGTCCGGTACTGGGCCGCGGTGCCGACCGCCGGGGCCTTCCGGCCGAACCGCGAGGTGGACCGCCTGGACTGGCTGCCCGCGGGCAAGGCCCGGGCGCGGCTGACCCACGACCGCGACCGGTTGCTGGTGGACGCGCTGCTGGTGATCCTGGGTGCGAAGCCCGTACGGAGGGGCGGGTCGGCACCGGGAGAGGAACGGTGGAAGTGATCTCCCCGCGCCCGCGCCGTGACGCAACCGTTACTACGTGACGTAGTTTCCTGTCATCCGTTCGAGGTTCACTTCCCGTTCACTTGCGACCGGCTGTCGTGTCACTTACCCGGCCTAACTTCGGGACTACCGGCGGGCCGAACGGGCCCCGGACCACAGCAAAACCCATGCTCAGCCGTACTCCTGCGGCCTGCGCAGCGGGCAATGCCACAGAAAGGGACACCCCTGTGAAGCTCCAGCGGAACGGCCGCTCCAAGGCCCTCGCCATCGGTGCCATGGCGCTCGTCAGCTCGCTGTCGCTCGCCGCCTGCGGGTCGGACAACAACAACAACACGGCGTCCAGCGGTTCCAGCGGCTCCTCCGCGGCCGGTGCCGCGATCAACTGTGGCAAGGCCGGCACGCTCCTGGGCGCCGGTTCGACCGCGCAGGCCCCGGCGATCGACGTGTGGAAGACCAACTTCGGCGCCGCCTGCTCCGGCACCACGATCAACTACAGCGGCGGCGGCTCCGGTGCCGGCGTCCAGCAGTTCACCCAGGGCAAGGTCGCCTTCGCCGGCACCGACTTCGCCCTCAAGCCCGCCGACGTCGACGCCTCCAAGGCCGTCTGCACCGGCGGCAAGGCGATCGACCTGCCGATGGTGGCCGGCCTGGTCTCGCTGGTCTACAACATCGAGGGCGTCGACAACCTGGTCCTGGACGGCCCGACCGCCGCCAAGATCTTCGACTCGCAGATCACCAAGTGGAACGACCCGGCCATCGTCGCCCTGAACCCGAGCGCCAAGCTGCCGGACGCCGAGATCCAGAGCTTCCACCGCTCCGACGACTCCGGCACCACCTTCAACCTGACCTCCTACTTCGCCAAGACCGGTGGCGGCGCCTGGAGCGCCGACCCGAACAAGGCGTGGAAGGGCAAGGGCGGCCAGTCCGCGAACGGCAGCGCCGGTGTCTCGGCCCAGATCAAGCAGGTCAAGAACTCGATCGGCTACGCCGAGCTGTCCTACGCCCAGACCAACAACCTGAAGAGCGCCCAGATCGCCACCGGTGCCGCCAAGCCGGTCGAGGCGACCGCCGCCAACGCCGCGCTCACCATCGCCTCCTCCACGGTCACGGGCACCGACGGCGACCTCGCCCTCTCCCTGGACTACGGCACCAAGGCCGACAACGCCTACCCGATCGTCCTGGTGACCTACGAGATCGCCTGCGACAAGGGCAACAAGGCCGAGACGCTGGACACCCTCAAGTCCTTCCTGAACTACACCATCAGCGACGCCGCCCAGAAGTCGATCGGCGACAAGGGCTACGTCCCGATGCCGGCCGCGATCGGCGACAAGGTGAAGGCCGCGGTCGGCACCCTCGCCTGACCCGACAGGACCCCCGGTGGGACGGCCCCGTGAGCGAGGGGGGCCGGGGCCGTCCCGCCGGAACGCACCAACCCAGCACCAACGTCCGGGGCACCGCCGCCATGGTGCCGACCCCCTACCGGGGCGGCGCCACCAGACCGGAGTACACCAATGACTTCATCCTCCCCTGCCGCCCCGCGAGGCAGGGAACGCCGACAGCGCGACAGCCGCGTCGGCGACAAGATCTTCATGAACCTCGCCCGCGGCGCGGGCATCCTGCTGCTGGTCATCATGGCCGCGATCGCCGGCTTCCTGGCCTGGCGCTCGGTCGTGGCCCTCGGCAACAACGACGGCAACTTCCTCACCACCTTCGAGTGGACGCCGGACGCCCCGAAGCCGGTCTTCGGCATCGCCGTCCTGGCCTTCGGCACCATCGTCAGCGCCGTCATCGCGATGGCGATCGCCGTCCCGGTGGCCATCGGGATCGCGCTGTTCATCTCGCACTACGCGCCGCGCCGGATCGCCCAGCCGTTCGCCTACCTGGTCGACCTGCTCGCCGCCGTCCCCAGCATCGTCTACGGCCTCTGGGGCGCGCTGTTCCTCGTCCCGCACATGGACGGGCTGACCAGCTGGCTCAACCAGTACCTGGGCTGGACGTACATCTTCGACCAGACCAGGACCGGCACCCCGCGCAACCTGTTCACCGTCGGCATCCTGCTGGCGATCATGATCCTGCCGATCATCACCGCGGTCTCCCGCGAGGTGTTCCGCCAGGTGCCGCGGATGCACGAGGAGGCGGCGCTCGCCCTCGGCGCGACCCGCTGGGAGATGATCCGCACCGCGGTGCTGCCGTTCGGCCGCCCCGGCATCATCTCGGCCTCGATGCTCGGCCTCGGCCGGGCGCTCGGCGAGACCATCGCGGTCGCGGTGGTGCTCTCCGCCAACAGCATCCTGTCGCTGCACATCCTGGACGCCGGCGGCGGCACCTTCGCGCAGAACATCGCGCTGAAGTTCGCCGAGGCCGGCAACAACGGTCGCGACGCCCTGATGGCCTCCGGCCTCGTCCTGTTCGTGATCACCCTGCTGGTGAACGGTGCCGCGCGACTGATCATCGCCCGCCGCAAGGAGTACTCGGGGGCCAACGCATGACCACCGTCACCGTCCCCGAGGACGCCCGGCCGCAGGTCGGCCCGAAGCTCACCGCCAACCGGCTGCCCAAGTGGACCCCGCCCGTCGTCGCCGTCGGCTCGATCGCGGTCGGCTGCGGGATCGGCGCCGCCGCCGGCCTGGAGAGCCACCTCCAGTGGGGCCTGCTCTCCGCCCTGCTGTTCCTGGCCGGCAGCTACCTGATCTCGGCCCAGGTCGAGGGCCGCCGACAGGCCAAGGACCGCCTCGCCACCTCGGTGGTCTGGGTCGCCTTCATCCTGGCCGTCGTCCCGCTGGCCTCGCTGACCGTCTACACGATCCAGCAGGGCATCGGCGTGGTGAACGGGAACTTCCTGAGCCACTCGATGAAGGGCGTGATCCAGAGCGGCCCCGGCGGCGGCATCTACCACGCGCTGCTCGGCACCCTCCAGCAGGTCGGCCTGGCCACCCTGATGGCCGCCCCGCTCGGCCTGCTGACCGCCGTCTACCTGGTGGAGTACGGCCGCGGCCGGCTCGCCAAGGCGGTCACCTTCTTCGTCGACGTCATGACGGGCGTCCCGTCGATCGTCGCCGGTCTGTTCATCCTCTCGCTCTGGAACCTCGCCCTGGGGTTCAGCTACTCCGGCTTCTCGGGCAGCCTCGCGCTGGCGATCCTGATGATCCCGGTCGTGGTCCGGTCGACCGAGGAGATGCTCAAGCTCGTCCCGAACGAGCTGCGCGAGGCCTCGTACGCCCTCGGCGTGCCGAAGTGGAAGACCATCCTGCGGATCGTCATCCCCACCGCGATCGGTGGCATCACCACCGGTGTGATGCTCGCGGTCGCCCGCATCACCGGCGAGACCGCCCCGGTGATGATGCTGGTGTTCGGCGCCGACTACATCAACAGCAACCCGTTCGACGGACCGCAGCAGTCCCTGCCGATGTACATCTGGCAGCAGTACTCGGTGGTCAACAACGACTTCGGCTACGCCCGCGCCTGGGGCGCCGCGCTGGTGCTGATCGCCTTCGTGATGGGGCTCAACCTCATCGCCCGGGGCATCGCACGCTGGCGCTCGCCCAAGGCCGGACACTGAGCGACCACTGACGTACGAAGAAGACGAGAGAAGCAACGATCATGGCCAAGCGCATCGACGTCAGCGGACTGTCGGCCTACTACGGCACCACCAAGGCCATCGAGGACATCTCGATGAGCATCGAGCCCCGCTCGGTGACCGCCTTCATCGGCCCCTCCGGCTGCGGCAAGTCCACCTTCCTGCGGACCCTCAACCGGATGCACGAGGTGATCCCCGGCGCCCGGGTCGAGGGCAAGGTCCTCCTGGACGACGAGAACCTGTACGCCTCCAACGTCGACCCGGTCGCCGTGCGCCGCTCGATCGGCATGGTCTTCCAGCGCCCGAACCCGTTCCCGACCATGTCGATCTACGACAACGTGGTCGCCGGGCTCAAGCTCGCCGGCGTGAAGAAGAAGGCCGTCCTGGACGAGGTGGTGGAGCGCTCGTTGAAGGGCGCCAACCTCTGGAAGGAGGTCCACACCCGCCTGAACAAGCCGGGCGCCGGCCTCTCCGGCGGTCAGCAGCAGCGCCTGTGCATCGCCCGCGCGATCGCGGTCGAGCCGCAGGTCCTGCTGATGGACGAGCCCTGCTCCGCGCTCGACCCGATCTCCACCCTCGCCATCGAGGACCTGATCGGCGAGTTGAAGTCGCAGTTCACCATCGTCATCGTGACCCACAACATGCAGCAGGCGGCCCGCGTCAGCGACCGCACCGCCTTCTTCAACCTGGCCGGCGTCGGCCAGCCGGGCAAGCTGATCGAGCTGGACGACACCCAGCGGATCTTCTCCAACCCGTCGGTGCAGGCGACCGAGGACTACATCTCCGGCCGCTTCGGCTAGACCGACCCCAGCTGTCCCGTGGTGCTGCATGGCGGTGCCGCCGCGGGGCATGAAGAAGGGCCCGCCCCCGAGATGTGGGGGCGGGCCCTGTCAGTTGCCGGCCGGGGCGGACCGTCGGTGATCAGCCCCAGAAGAGGTGGACGAACCAGTACATCAGCGCTGCGACGACGGCGGCCGCCGGCATCGTGATGAACCAGCCGAGCACGATGTTCTTGGCGACGCCCCAGCGCACCGCGCGGATCCGCTTGGTGGCCCCCGCGCCCATGATCGCCGCGGTGATCACGTGGGTGGTGGAGATCGGCGCCTTGAAGACGAACGACGTGATGTACATGATCACCGAGGAGGTGGCCTCGGCCGCGAAGCCCTGCGGCGGGTCCAGCTCGATGATCTTGCGGCCGAGGGTCCGCATGATCCGCCAACCGCCCGCGTAGGTGCCCAGCGAGAGCATGGTCGCGCAGGAGATCTTCACCCAGACCGGGATGTCACCGGTGGTCTGGTGGCCGGAGATGGTGAGCGCCATGACCACGATGCCCATGGTCTTCTGGGCGTCCTGCAGACCGTGGGCCAGCGCCATCGCGGCGGCCGAGGCGGTCTGGGCGACCCGGAAGTTGCGCTTGGCCTTGTGCGGGTTGGCCCGGCGGAAGATCCACAGGATCGCCAGCATCACGATGAAGCCGCCGACCAGGCCGACCACCGGCGAGACGATCATCGGGACGACGATCTTGTCGATCACGCCGCTCCAGATCACCTCGGTGCCGCCGGCCAGGGCCGCACCCACCAGGCCGCCGAACAGCGCGTGCGAGGAGGAGGACGGCAGACCGAAGTACCAGGTGACCAGGTTCCAGGCGATCGCCCCGACCAGGGCCGCGAACAGGATCGCCATCCCCTGGTTGCCGCTGGGGGTCTCGATGATCCCGCTGGAGACGGTGTGCGCCACCCCGCTGCCCAGGAAGGCACCGGCCAGGTTCATCACGGCGGCCATCGCGAGCGCGGCCTTCGGGGTCAGCGCCCGGGTGGAGACCGACGTGGCGATCGCGTTCGCCGAGTCGTGGAAGCCGTTGGTGTACGTGAAGAAGAACGCAACGCCGATGACGGCGATGAGTGCAGCCATGTCCACGAGGGTCAGGACTCCTTGACGGCGATGGTCTCCACCGTGTTGGCGACGTGCTCGAACGCGTCCGCCGCCTCCTCAAGGACGTCCACGACCTGCTTGAGCTTGAGGACCTCGATGGCGTCGTACTGACCGGAGAACAGGTGGGCGAGCAGCTTGCGGTGGATCTGGTCGGCCTGGTTCTCCAGCCGGTTGACCTCGATCCAGTACTCGGTCAGGTTCGACATGCTGCGCAGGTTCGGCATCGCCTCGGCGGTGAGCTCCGCGGCGCGCGCCAGCACCTCGATCTGCTGCTCGATGCCCTTCGGCAGGGTCTGGATGTCGTAGAGGACGACCAGGTCGACGGCCTCCTCCATGAAGTCCATGATGTCGTCCAGCGACGAGGCGAGGTTGTAGATGTCCTCGCGGTCGAAGGGCGTGATGAAGGACGAGTTCAGCTGGTGGAAGACGGCATGGGTGGTGTCGTCCCCGGCGTGCTCGGCGGCGCGCATGCGCTCGACGATCTCCGCGCGGGCCGACACGTCTGATCCCAGCAGTTCCAGCAGGAGCTTCGAACCGACGACGAGGTTCTCCGCGGCGGCAGAGAACATGTCGTAGAAGCTCGTCTCCTTCGGGGTCAGGCTAAAACGCACGGAAATCTCCGATGTGCGGGGTACGGACTGAACGATGCTAGGTGCAACCGAGCGCGATCGCGCAAACGGGGTGGTGACCGAGGAGGCGGAGCCTCCCCTTCCGTTCGGCTGTCGCACCGGCTGTCCGGACCGCACCGCCAGGTGCGGACGCAAGGACTCAGTCTGACGGAACCTCGACGCGTTTGCCCCGTCCCGCGTGCGGAAGCCCGGGGCGCCGCTCAGACGGGTTAACCCCGCCGCGACCCCCACCAGGCCGTTCGGCACATGCCGGGTGGGCCGTCGGAACACCACGCGGGGCCCCGGTGTTGGACACTGGAGGCCGACGCAGCCACCAGGCACTCAGACGAAGGCGGGCCGATGACCACGACGCAAGCGCGCACCGAGCCGGACCACGCGCCCGGGACCGGGGCCGCCACCCCCGCCGCCGCGGGCCACGGCGGACACGGCCCGCACGGCTACAGCGCGCAGAAGGACGCCCACCTCAAGCGGCTGCGCCGGATCGAGGGCCAGATCCGCGGCCTCCAGCGGATGGTGGACGAGGACGTCTACTGCATCGACGTGCTCACCCAGGTCTCGGCCAGCACCAAGGCCCTGCAGTCCTTCGCGCTCTCCCTGCTGGAGGAGCACCTGCGGCACTGCGTCGCCGCGGCCGCCGAACAGGGCGGGGTCGAGCTGGACGCCAAGGTGGCGGAGGCCTCGGCCGCGATCGGCCGCCTGCTGCGCAGCTGACCCCGGGGCCTTCAGCCCTCGCCCTCCCGCTCGGCCCGGACCGGGTCCACCCGGTCCAGCAGCACCTCATCGATCCGCTCGGTCGGCAGCCGGTCACCGGCGCTGGCCGTCGCGGCGATCATCAGCTCGCCGGCCAGCTCGATCTCGTCGAGGGCCGCGTCGTCGTGGCCGCCGCTGCGGCCGCCCGTGGACGACACCACCTGCACCACCCCTTCAGTGCCTCGCCAGCCCGGGCGGCAGCCACCCGACGTCCAGCCTAGGCACTCCGGGGCCCGTCCACATGGCACGGACGGGCCATCTCGGCGCCGCCGAAACGGGTGGCCGTCGCTCCCCGGACGGCCACCCGCTCCGGCGGCGCCCCGTTCCGCCCCGACGCCGGGGCGCTACTTCGGGCTCTCCGTCGGCTTCATCTGGTAGATGTCCGAGGCCGGCGGCTCGGCCGCCTCGACCGGCTTGCCGAAGTCCGACAGCGAGGTGGTCGAGGTGACCTTCACCTGGTCCTTGGCCTCCTTCGAACCGGCCACCCCGGCGAAGGTGAACACCTCCACCACCTTGTGCAGCCGCCCCTGGTCGTCCAGCCAGGCGTCGTACGGGACCTCCTTGACGGTGAAGGTCTGCCCGCCCATCCGCAGACCGTCCCCGCCCCGGCCGCCGGTGGCGTCGGCCGCCTTGGCCAGGTCCAGGGTGCCGCGGTAGTGGTGCAGCGGGGCGCCGTCCACCGTCTCGGTGCCGACCAGGTCGGCCTTCTGCACCCCGCGCAGCGCCCCCGCCGCCGTGGCCGGGTCGGTGGCGCCGCTGCTGACCAGGTTGCCGTCCGGCAGCTGCCGCACGTCCAGCTTCACCCACTTGCCCTCGGGCACCTTGGCACCGCTGTTCTGCAGGTAGACGGTGCCCGGCAGGACCACCTCGACGATCTTCCCGGTGGTCGCCGCCCCCGGCGGCACCTGGACCTCCAGCCGGCCGATCCGCTTCACGTAGTCGTAGCCGCCGGTGCCGGAGAAGGACGCCTTCTTGTCCGCGGACTCCGTGACCAGCTCGGTGGCCGCGTGCGCGGAACCGGTGCGCCCGGTGATGTCCGCCGCGTTGCGTACCGCCGCCACCGGGTCGGTGGCCAGCTGGTCGGGGGCGTTCGACTGCTGGTCGGAGGAGCCGCCACCGGAGTGGGCCGAGCACCCGGCCGCCCCCGCGGCCAGCGCCGCGGCGAGCACGGCGGCGCCGGCCGCCGAGCGCAGGCGCGGCCCCGGACGGCGCGCCGGCCGCCCGGTTCGCTGCTGGTCGGTCATCTTCATCCTCGCGACAACCCCCTCGGGACCGACTGCCCCGCCGACTGCGGCACCGGCTGGGGCGCCGGGAGGGCAGAGCTCTTTCCGGGCAAACGAGTTGGCTCGCGAAGGGTTACGGGTCCGGCGGGAACCGGCGGCTGTCGCGTGCGGGTCGCCCGGCGCGTTACGGTGAATCCCGTGCACAGTGAGCTGCCGGTCGCCCCCGGCACCACCCCGATGCCCGAGCACCGCGTCGCGCTCAGCGAACGCGGTTCCTTCGCCTTCGCGACCTGCAGCTGCGGCTGGTACTCCGCCGCCCGCCGCTCCCGGGACCTGGCCCGCCGCGAGGGGGCCGACCACCTCGCCGAGCACGGAGCCGACGCGTCGGCCTAGCCGGGGTCCGGCCCGTGCGGCCCGTGCGGCTCGGCGCCTCGGGCGGCCCTCAGGCCGCGAGGTCGGACTCGGGCGGCTGCTCCTCCCGGCGCACCGCTCCCCGCCCGCGGCGCCGGCCGCGCCGCTCGGCGCTCCGCCCGGCGGCGGCGCCGCGCTCCGGCGCCCGGACCAGCGGGGCCACCGCCGTCCGGGTCAGCGCGTGGCAGAACGGGACCAGCACCGCCATCGCGATCGGCGCCAGCAGCAGCACCACCGCGACGGCCAGCGCGAAGCCGCCGATCACGTCCGTCGGGTAGTGGACGCCCATGAACATCCGGCAGAAGCCCTGCAGCAGGGCCAGCCCCCCGGCGATCCAGCCCAGCCTCCGGTTCACCAGGAACAGCGACACCGCCACGGCCATCGTCATGGTCGAGTGGTCGCTGACGAAGGAGTGGGTGCCGGCCTTGCCGTCCACCAGCACCAGCAGCCCCGAGTGGTCGACGAAGGGCCTCGGCCGGTCCACGATCGCGGCGATCGGCAGGTTGGCCAGCTCGGCGACGGCCACCGAGAGCGGCACCCAGAGCAGCCCGGCGATCGCCACCGGCGCGTCCGGCCGGCGTCTGGCCTGCAGCCAGCCCACCAGTCCGAGCAGCGCGAGGCCGATCAGGATGCCGTACTCGCCGATCCACGACACCGCGTGGTCCAGCCACTGCGGGGAGCGCTTGGCCAGGCCGTTGACGGCGTAGAGCAGACCGAGGTCGGGGTTGGTCGTGTCGGCAAGCGGCGTCGACACGCCGCACCTCCTTCTGGTCCGCTGCACCTGTTCGATCCCGCCGGGGCCCGCCCGGCGCGCGAAGCTGACGAGGGACCACCGGACCCAACGTCATCGCCGGGACCCAGCGTTCCACGGAAACGCGCGGTTATGGAAACTTGACTCAGCGTCCACAGGCCGCACACAGATCGGTGGACGACTCAGCCGCTCCCACCGGTTCCGGCGGCCCCGTTGACCCGCCCCGCGGCCGTCGGGGCGGGCGGTGCGGCAGCCGCGGGCCGGCTGCTGGGGGCGGTCGGGGCCGGCGCCGTCGTGCCCGGGCGGCTCGGGGCGTTGACCGCGCCGTTTCCGCCGCCGCCACGGGTCGGCAGCGCCTGGGCGCCGTCCGAGGTGACCCGGGTCGCCCCGATGTACTCCCGGGTGTCGATCTTGTCGTAGCGGATCACCGCCCCGGTGTGCGGCGCGTTGAGCATGTAGCCGCCGCCGACGTAGATCCCGACGTGGTGGATGGTGCGCGGGTCGCCCAGGTCCGTCGCGAAGAACACCAGGTCCCCCGGCCGCAACTGATCGCGCGACGGGTGCGGACCGGCGTACCACTGGTCGTTGGCCACCCGGGGCAGCTCGATCCCCACGGTCTCGAACGCGGCCTTGGTGAGCCCGGAACAGTCGAACTGCCCGTTCTGCGAGGCCAGCCCCTCGCCGCCCCACAGGTACGGCGTGCCGAGCTTGGTCTGCGCGAAGTAGATCGCGGCCGCCGACTGCGCGGACACCTCCACCGGCGCGGTCGGCGCGGCGAAGCTCCGGGCCATCGCCTGGATGTTCCGCACGTACCCCTGGGTCTCCCTGTACGGCGGGACGCCCCGGTTCGACGTCACCGCGTACGGGCCGGCGTTGTAGGCGGCCAGCATGTTGGCCTGCGGATCGCCCGGCACGCCGGCCACGTCCTTGGCGAGCGCGCAGTCGTAGACCGCCGCGGTGGCGATCGCGTCGTACGGGTTCCAGACGTCCTTCCTGCCGTCCCCGTCACCGTCCGTGGCGTACATCGGCCAGGTGCCCGGCATGAACTGCGCCATTCCCTGCGCCCCGACGCCGGATTGGGCCCTGGGGTCGAAACCGCTTTCCTGGTACAGCTGCGCCGCGAGCATCGGCGGGGAGATCTCCGGGCAGAGCGAACCCCACTTCTGGATCCCGTCCTGGTAGGCCGCCGGAACGGTGCCGGGGGAGAGGGCGGAACGATTCGCCGCCAGCTGCGGCGTCCCGCCCGCCGCATACGTCCCCATCGTCACCAGACCGAGGAACCCGAACGCGACAACTCCCGCCGCAGCGGCGGCCGTACCGGCCTTCCGGAGTACCATCAGCACCATCCCGACGAATCGTCAGTCGAAGTGTCCCGGAAGGCGTTGCTCACCGCAATCATCAGAGATACAAAGAGTGAGCGCTATCCTTCGTACGGTGGACATCCTCGCGTACGTGTCCGATGCCTCACGACCAATCCGCGAGAAGTAGCCAAGTCGACATCAGATCTGGCCAAGAATAGGCACCGACCCTTCGCGCGGGCGGGGTCCGGGCCCTTGAATTTGCCTGATCGGGCGGTGAGATGGAAATGAACCTGAGCAGCGTGCACACCTATGCGGTCGGCCACCTGGCCGAGGACCCTCCCAAGAAGCCGAATATCGACACCATCATCGGCGGGATCGCCCCGGACTGGGGCCCCTTCGCCAGCCTCGGGTCGGAGGCCCGGGTGATGGTCGAGGTCATCATGGCCGTCGCCATCCTCGTCTGCCTCGGCCTCGCGGTGTGGGGTGCGGCCAAACAGCGGATCGGCGCGACCGCGATGCGGGACAGCTTCGGCGCCGAACAGGGCAAGGGGCTGATCATCGCCGGGCTGACCGGCGTGTTCATCATTGGATCACTCGGCACTCTGTTCACCATTGTCTACGGCATGGCTATCTGACGATCGGACAGCAGTGACCCGGCCCGCCTGAGGACAGGTTCCCGCCCGGACCTCCCCAGTGGGCCGACCCGCCAGGAGTCCACCCCCCGTTCCCACCCCCCGTCCGCGCCCGCCCCCGGACGGAGGGCCCCCGGAGCCGCCCGGCTCCCCGCACCAGGAGGGCCGCCGTGCCGTTGTCCGACGACCAGCCGCACACCCGTACGCGGCTGCCGGTCGACGAACAGCCCTCCGCACCGCCGACCTCCCGTCAGTCCAGGCCGCTGAGAACCCTGCTGACCGTCCTGGTCGTCGTCACCCTGCTCGTCGTCGCCATCTCCGTCGCCAACCGCGGCAAACCGGACCCCGGCAGCGGCGGCAGCTCCGCCGACCGGGCGGCCCCCAGCGCCGGCTCCGGCGCCGGCCCCGCCCCCAGCGGCGACCAGCCCGTCGGCACCACCGTCAACGGCATCGCCTCCGGCTACCCGCACAGCGACCAGGGCGCCCAGTCCGCCGCCGCCAACTACGCGGTGGCGATCGGCTCCGCGGACATGTTCCGCGCCGACAGCCGCCACACCATCGTCGCCACCATCGCCGACCCGGGCGCCGCCGCGGCCCTGCAGACCCGGCTGGACCAGGGCTTCGGCGGCGACACCGTCGCCCGCTACGGCCTCGACGCCCAGGGCCGCGCGCCCAAGGGCCTCACCTTCGTCAGCCGCACCGTCCCCGTCGGCACCAAGTCGACGGCCTACGCCGACCAGGACGCCAAGGTCGAGGTGTGGTGCACCGGCCTCACCGGCCTCGCCGGCGAACGCTCCGTCCAACCGGTGACCGCCAACTGGTTCACCCTCACGCTCTCGCTCCACTGGACGGGGAGCGACTGGAAGCTGACCGACTTCACCAGCAGGCAGGGCCCCGCGCCGATGCCCGGAGACCAGCAGGCCGCCACCGCCGAGGAGATCACCGGCGCCGTCCAGCAGTTCGGGGGGTTCCGCTATGCCCGTTGACCAGAGCACACGCCGAACGACCGCACGTCGTACGACCGCGCGCAGAGCGGGGACGCTGGCCGGCGTCCTCGCCGCCGTGCAGTTGACGGCGATGCTGGCGGCCCAGCGGGTGTTCGCCGAGCCGTCGCCGTCGCCGACACCAACCGGGACGCAGAACCCCAACTGCCCCGATCTGCCGATCTCCGGAAGCGGCATCCTCTGCGTGGACAAGCCCGGTGCCCTCCCTGGGAGCGGCGCCGTCAACAACGTGACCGATCCGCTCGGGTCGCTCGCCAAGGGGTGTGCCCAGGCGGCGGCGTGGGTGGTGCGGAACCTGTCGGGGGCGATCGACGGGACGACGTCGGTGGACTTCACCAACCAGTCGTTCCTGCAGCAGTACGCCGTGGTGTTCGCCGTGTCGACGGTGATCACGCTGGTGCTGTGGCTGCTGGCGGTGACCAAGCGGGCGGTGCGCGGGGCGTCGTTGACGACGGCGATCTCGGAGGCGATCGGCTTCCTGTGGCTGACGGTGGTGGCCTCCGCGTTCACGCCGCTGATCCTGTTCACCGTGGTGAGCGTGACGGACGGGCTGACGAAGGCGATCGCGGTCGGGACGAAGTCGGACACCGGGACGTACCTGGGCGGGTTCGCCGACACCCTGGAGAAGGGGAACGTCGGCGGGGGCCCGCTGATCCTGGTGCTGGTGTCGTTGGTCGCGGTGCTGGCGGCGGCGGTGCTCTGGATCGAGCTGGTGATCCGGGCGGCGATGCTCTACGTGGGAGCGCTGCTGGGGACGGCGGTGTACGCGGGACTGGTGGACCGGCAGTTGTGGAAGCACGTCCGCCGGTGGGCCGGGATGATGCTGGCGGTGGATCTGGCGAAGCCGATCATCGTGATCATCCTGGGGCTGGCGGGCGCGGTGGCGACCGGTGCCGGGGCCAACGACGACTTCGCCCGGGTGCTGTCCGGGCTGGCGATCCTGTTCCTGTCGATCTTCGCGAGTGCCGCGGTGTACCGCTTCGTCCCGACCTTCGGCGACGAGATGCTGAACATGCGCGGGGCCCGGGCCAGTGCGGTGCAGGCGGGCTCGGCGATGATCAACGGGACCGCGAACCTGATGAAGCAGGGCATCTCCACCCACGGCGACCGCGGTCCGCAGGGGGCCGGGGGCGGCGGGGGTGCGGGCGGGGGCTCGGTAGCGCCCGGCATCGCCGCGCACGCCGGCCGGACGCCGGCCCCGCCGCCGCAGGCCGGGCCGCCGCCGCAGGCCTCGGTTCCGAACCGCGACAGCAATCCAGCGAAGGGAGGGTGACGGGTAAGTGAGCAGCGAACCGCTCGGCCAGTACGGGGCCCAGTACGCCCAGCCGTACGTGCACCAGCGCCGCACCTACCTGATCGGCAAGGCCCGCCCGAACGCGGTGATCGGCCGCAACCGGGAGTCCGGGGAGATCCTGCTGATCATCTTCGGGGCGTTCCTCGGGATGCTCTGGGGTCTGCTGATGCCGGTCCTGGCGCTGCGGATCGCCGGCTTGATCGGTCTGCCGCTGCTGGCCATCGCGGCGGTGTACGTGCCGTACCGCAAGCGGACGTTCTACCGGTGGGTGGAGATCAACCGCACCTACCGCCGGACGGTCCGCAGCGGGCGGGGGCTGTGGCGTTCGGACGCGATGGACGCGGGCACCCGGATGGACGGCCGGGAGGTGGAGGTCGGTCCGCCGCCCGGGGTGGGGCGGCTGCGCTGGCTGACCGCGCCGTTCGGGCCGGACGAGGTCGGGGTGCTGATGCACCTGGAGCGGCGGACGGTGACGGCCGCGATCGAGATCGAGGGCCCGGGCGTCGGGCTGCGCGACTCGGAGGACCAGGAGGCGCTGGTCGACCGGTTCGGGACGCTGTTGAAGCACGTCGCCAACGGGGACGGCTTCGTGACCCGGCTGCAGATCCTGGCCCGCACGCTGCCGGCCGACCCGGACGCCCACGCCAAGGACGTCGAGCGCCGTGGCGACCACGACGCGCCGCGCTGGCTGCAGGACTCGTACGACCAGTTGCAGTCGATGGTGTCGACCTCCTCGGAGCAGCACCGGGCGTACCTGGTGGCCTGCATGCACTACACCCGGGACCTGGCCGCCGAGGCGCACGCGATGGGCCGCACCGCGACCGGCGGGCGGGCCCGGGACGACGAGGGGCTGGCGGCCGTGATGGCCCGCGAGCTGACCGACATCTGCGCCCGGCTGGCGGAGGCGGACATCCGGGTGCGCCAGCCGCTGGGCCAGGCCCGGCTGTCCTCGCTGCTGCACTCGATGTACGACCCGGACCACCCGATCGACCACATCCAGGCGATGTCCCGGCGCAACGCCTGGCCGGCCGAGCTGGACGCGACCCACCCGCAGTACCTGACGGCGAAGACCCGGGAGTCGGCGACCCGGGAGCCGTGGTGCCACGCCACCGCCTGGGTCAAGGAGTGGCCGCTCACCCCGGTGGGCGTCAACTTCCTGGCGCCGCTGCTGGTGCACACCCCGGACGTGATCCGGACGGTGGCGGTGACGATGGACCTGGAGCCCACCGACGTCGCGATCGAGCGGATGCTGACCGAGAAGACCAACGACGAGGCGGAGGCCAGCCGCGCGGCCAAGATGAACCGCACGGTGGACCCGCGCGACCTGGCCCACACGGGCCGGGTGGACCAGCGCGGTGACGACCTGGCCTCCGGCGCGGCCGGGGTGAACCTGGTCGGCTACATCACGGTCTCCTCGCGCAACCCCGAGGCGCTGGCCCGCGACAAGCGGACCATCCGGGCCTCGGCCGGCAAGAGCTACCTCAAGCTGGAGTGGTGCGACCGGGAGCACCACCGGGCCTTCGTCAACACCCTGCCGTTCGCCACCGGCATCCGCCGCTGACCCCCGCGCCGGTCCTCCGGGACCGGGCCCGTCCACACCCACCGCGCCCGAACACCCCTAGTCGGCACCAGGAGGCCACCCATGGCGATCGGCAACCTCACCGACGCGTTCACCAGCCTGATGTTCGGCAAGGTGGAGACCACCCGGCTGCCGGTGCGCACCTCCACCGGCCAGGCGCAGGCGGTCTACCTGCCCACCGCCGCACCGGGGTTGGGCGACTCGGGCGTGATCATCGGGCGCGAGGTGTACAGCGGCAAGGGGTACGTCTACGACCCCTTCCAGCTGTACGGGCAGCAGCTGCCGGCCCCGCACTGGCTGGTGCTGGGGGAGTCCGGCAACGGCAAGTCGGCGCTGGAGAAGACGTACGTGCTGCGGCAGTTGAGGTTCCGTGACCGGCAGGTCGTGGTGCTGGACGCGCAGGGCGAGGACGGCGTCGGCGAGTGGAACCTGATCGCCAACGCGCTGGGCATAAAGTCGATTCGGCTGGACCCGATGGCGGCCCGGGACGGCGGGGTGAAGCTCAACCCGCTGGATCCGGCGATCACCCAGACCGGCCAGCTGTCGCTGCTGCGCACCATCGTCGAGGTGGCGATGGGGCGCGGGCTGGAGGAGCGGGCGGGCTTCGCGTTGAAGGCGGCGCACGCCCATGTGGTCGCCTCGGTGACGGACCGCCAGCCGGTGCTGGACGACATCATCGACACGCTGCGCAGCCCCGAGCTGTCCTCGGTGGAGTCGCTGGGCGTGGCGGTGGACGAGGTGCAGTCCTGGGGCCTGGACGTGGCGCTGGTGCTGGACCGGCTGGTCGACGGTGACCTGCGCGGCATGTTCGACGGCCCGACCACCGACGGCATCGACCTGGACGCGCCGCTGATCGTCTTCGACCTGTCGCACATCGACCGCAACTCGATCGCGATGCCGATCCTGATGGCGATCGTCGGGGTGTGGCTGGAGCACACCTGGATCCGGCCGGACCGGAAGAAGCGTATCTTCCTGGTCGAGGAGGCCTGGCACATCATCAACAGCCCGTTCGTGGCACAGCTGTTCCAGCGGCTGTTGAAGTTCGGCCGCCGGCTCGGGCTCTCCTTCGTGGCGGTGGTGCACCACCTGTCGGACGTGGTGGACGGCGCGGCGGCCAAGGAGGCGTCGGCGATCCTGAAGATGGCCTCCACCCGGACGATCTACATGCAGAAGGCCGAGGAGGCGCGGGCCACCGGCCGGGTGCTGGGCCTGCCGCGCTGGGCGGTGGAGATCATCCCGACCCTGTCGCCGGGCATCGCGGTCTGGGACGTCAACGGCAACGTGCAGGTGGTGAAGCACATCATCACCGACACCGAGCGGCCGCTGGTGTACACCGACCGCGCGATGACCGAGGACGCGGTGGCCGAACGGGTGCGGGCCGAGCGGCAGTTGGCGTCCGAGCCGGGGGTCTGAGCGGCCGGCCCGGCACGGGCCGGGGGATCGTCCGCAGGCGGTCCGTCCCGGCCTGACGGCGGTGGTTCGTCAGCAGGTAATCCTCTCGTTACGTTCGACATCCTGACAGCTACGCGCGTTGACCCTAGGCTGCACTCGCGCAACACATTGCCCACGCGCCGGCGCGCTCCGCCGCCCGCGTGCTCCTCCGAGGTGCAGGGGATCCCTCATGCTCACCGTCAGATCCCGACGGGCGGCGTTCGCCGTCGTCGCCGCCGCAGGTCTGCTCGGCACGGTGGTCGTGCCGACGGCCGCTCAGGCCGCCGACGCCAACGCCAAGCGTCACAAGACCGTCAACCTCCAGCTGCTGGCGATCAACGACTTCCACGGCAACCTGGAGCCCCCGGCGGGCTCCTCCGGCACGGTCAAGGAGATCGACCCGGCCACCGGCAAGGAGGTCTCCACCCCGGCCGGCGGCATCGAGTACCTGGCCACCGAGCTGCGCAAGGCGCGGATCCCGGCCGACGACTCGATCACCGTCGCGGCCGGCGACATCGTCGGTGCCAGCCCTCTCACCTCGGCGCTGTTCCACGACGAGCCGACCATCGAGGCGATGGACAAGCTCGGACTGGACGTCACGTCGGTCGGCAACCACGAGTTCGACCAGGGCGCGGTGGAGCTGCTGCGCAAGCAGGAGGGCGGCTGCCACCCGACCGACGGCTGCTACGAGCCCGGCCGGACCTTCAAGGGCGCCAACTTCAACTACCTGTCGGCCAACGTCACCGACGAGAAGTCCGGCAAGCCGCTGCTGCCGCCGTACTGGGTGACCAAGTCGCAGGGCGTCAAGATCGGCTTCATCGGCGTCACCCTGGAGGGCACGCCGAACATCGTCACCGCCGAGGGCGTCAAGGGCCTCACGTTCGCCAACGAGGTCACCACGATCAACAAGTACGCCGCGGAGCTCAAGGCCAAGGGCGTCAACTCGATCGTCGCGCTGATCCACGAGGGCGGCTACCCGGCCAGCGGCGTCTACAACTACGACTGCGGTGCGGCCGGCCAGGGCGTCTCCGGCCCGATCGTCGACATCGCGAAGAAGATCGACCCGGCGGTCGGCGCCATCGTCACCGGCCACACCCACAACGCGTACGCCTGCAGCATCCCCGACCCCAACGGCGTGCCGCGCTCGGTGACCAGTGCCGCCTCCTTCGGCCGGCTGTTCACCGAGATCGACATGAAGCTGGACAAGACCACCGGCGAGATCGTCCGCCCGTCGGTCAAGGCCGAGAACCACGTGGTGCGGCGCACGGTCGAGAAGGCCCCGGACATGACGGCGCTGATCGACCACTACGCCAAGCTGGCCGCCCCGAAGGCCAACCGGCCGATCGGCTACATCTCCGCGGACATCAACGGCCGCGGCAGCAGCGACCTGGAGAAGCCGCTCGGCGACGTGATCGCCGACGGGCAGCTGGAGGGGCTCGCCCCGGCCGACAAGGGCGGCGCCCAGGTGGCCTTCATGAATCCGGGCGGGCTGCGCTCCGACCTGGTCCACAAGGCCTCGGGCAGTGAGGGCGACGGCGTGGTGACCTACGGGGAGGCGTTCACCGTCCAGCCGTTCACCAACATGATGCAGGTCAAGACGCTCACCGGCGCCCAGCTGGTCCAGCTGCTGCAGCAGCAGGTGAGCGGCCTCAACGACGCGGCGCCGAAGATCCTCCAGGTGTCCTCGAACCTCCACTACACCCTGGACATGCGCAGGACCGGCGCGGACCGGGTGGTCGTGGACTCGATCCGGCTGAACGGCGCACCGGTCGACCCGGCCGCCAAGTACCGGGTCGCCGCCAACGAGTTCCTGGCCGGCGGCGGCGACGGCTTCCCTGCCTTCGCGGCCGGCACCGACAAGCTCGTCGGCGCCTCCGACCTGGACGTCTTCACGGCCTACCTGACGGCCCACAGCTCGGCGGCCTCGCCGTTGAAGCCGCCGGCGCAGGACCGGGTCAAGGTCCTCGGCCCGGGCAGCGACATCGACTGACCGGAGCCGGACACCGGCCCCGGTGACGGGGCCTCGGACGGGCGGGGCGCTGTCGGGGCGCCCCGCCCGTCCTGCTGTTCCCGGCGGCTACTCGGGGGCGGGGCCGCCGGGAAGTCGTACGGTCGCCAGCGCGCCGGGGCCGCCGTCCTGGGCCGGGCCCAGCGTGACCTCGCCGCCCGCCTCCCGGACGCTCTGCGCGACGATCGACAACCCCAGCCCCGAGCCGGGGAGTTGGCGCGAGGACGGGGAGCGCCAGAACCGGTCGAAGACGTACTGGAGCTCGTCCGGGGGAATGCCGGGACCGTGGTCGCGGACGGTCAGCACGCCGTGCTGGAGCCGGACCTCGATGGTGCCGCCGGGCGGGCTGTACTTGACCGCGTTGTCCAGCAGGTTGATCACGGCCCGTTCCAGGCCCGCCGCGTCGCCGTGCGCGTACCAGGGCTCGACGGTCGTCTCGAAGACCAGCCCGGGACCGCGGAGCTTCGCCCGTTCGACCGCCCGTCCGGCGATCTCGTGCAGGGCGACCACCGTCAGGTTCGGACCGGCCTTGGGGGTGTCGGGGCGGGAGAGCTGGAGCAGGTCGCCGATCAGCACGGTGAGTTCCTGCATCTGGGCCTTCATGTTGCCCAGCAGCTTGGTCTTGGTCGCCGGGGGCAGCGGGCGGCCGGTGTCGTTGCTGCGGATCAGCAGGTCGACGTTGGTGCGCAGCGAGGTGAGCGGCGTGCGCAGCTCGTGGCCCGCGTCGGCGATCAGCCGGGTCTGGCGCTCGCGGGAGTTGGCGAGGGCGGTGCTCATCGAGTTGAAGGACGTGGACAGCCGGGCGATCTCGTCATCCCCGTTCACCGGGATGGTGGTGCCGACCTCCTCGGTGCGGGCGATGTGCTCGACGGCGTCGGTGAGTTGGTCGACCGGCTTGAGGGAGGAGTGGGCGACGAGGCGGCCGGCGACGGCGGCGAGCAGGATGCCGCCGAGGGAGACGGCGCCGAGGAGGATGGCGAGGCCCTGGAGGGAGTCCTCGACGGACTGGGTGGGGGTGGCGACCATGACGACGGTGGGTACCGTGAACTTGTGGCTGGAGGTCAGCCGGATGATCGCTGGGTCGCCGTTGGTGTATCTCCCGTCCCGGGTGATCGACTGTCCGGGCCCGAGCCGGAACGCGGCGGAGTCCTGAGGCTCGGTCACGATCGCGCGGGTGGCCCCCGGAGGCAGGCAGACTCCCGCTGTTGAGAGGAACTGGGTGTCTCGGGGGACCCCGCCGCTGATCTCCGGCATGCTGCCACCGTGCTGGTGTTCCAGCGCATCCTCCGGGGTGGGATAGCAGGTGAGTCTGCCTGCCAACGCCGGCGGAGCGCTCGCCAGGTCCGACTTCACCTGGTCGTACAGCTGCTTCTCCACGATGAACCAGCACGCCAATGCCGACAGCGCGATCGCCACCGCTACCGCGGCTGCCGTCATGAACGTGAGGCGGCCGCGCAGTGAGCGGGAGCGGTACCACTGGACGACGCGCCGGCGTCTGCTGGGCACCACCCGCGGTGGGGCCAGCGGCGGGGGCGGAACAGCGCTCACGCGCTGGTGCCGGCGGCCGGGCGGAGGGCGTAGCCGACGCCTCGGACGGTCTGGATGAGGCGCGGCATGCCGCCCTGCTCGGTCTTGCGGCGCAGGTACATGACGTACACGTCCAGGGAGTTGGAGGAGGGCTCGAAGTCGAAGCCCCAGACCGCCTTGAGGATCTGTTCGCGGGTGAGGACCTGTCGGGGGTGGGAGAGGAACATCTCCAGCAGCATGAACTCGGTGCGGGTGAGTTCGACGGGCTTGCCGGCCCGGGTGACCTCGCGGGTGGCGGTGTTCATCCGCAGGTCGGCGAAGGCGAGGACCTCGGTGTCGTCCTCGGCGGCGGCGCGGGCGGCGGCCTCGGTGGCGAGGGCGTTGCGGCGCAGCAGGGCGCGGACGCGGGCGAGGAGTTCGTCGAGTTCGAAGGGCTTGGCGAGGTAGTCGTCGGCGCCGACGTCGAGGCCGGTGACGCGGTCGCCGACGGCGTCGCGGGCGGTGAGCATCAGCACGGGGACGGTGTCGCCGCGGGAGCGCATCCGGCGGACGGCGGTGAGGCCGTCCATCCGGGGCATCATGATGTCCAGCAGGACGAGATCGGGCTTGTCGCGTTCGACGGACTCCAGGGCCTCGTAGCCGTCGGTGGCGGTGGCGACCTCGTAGCCCTCGAAGGCGAGGCTGCTCTCCAGGGCGTCCCGGAGGGCGGGTTCGTCGTCGACCACGAGGAGCCGGGCGGAGGGGTGGCCGGCCTCGGCGGGGGTGCGGTCGTCGGCGGACGGGGTCATGGGCTGATGCCCTTTCTCGTCGGGTGGAGGGCCCGCTGTCGGGTCTGCTGGGTCTGCTGCTGGTGGCAATTGTCCGCCTCGCGGACGTTCACCGGTTCCTACGGATTGTGGCTCACAGGCTCTGGCCGGATTCGAGCTTCGGCAGGACCTGCTTGATGTCGTTCATCGGGATGGCGAAGCCGAGGCCGACGCTGCCGGCGCTGCTGCTGCCCGAGGAGCTGGAGCCGCTGGGCGCGTACATCGCCGAGTTGATGGCGATGACCTGGCCGTTGGCGTTGATCAGCGGGCCGCCGGAGTTGCCGGGGTTGAGGGCGGCGTCGGTCTGGAAGGCCTTGTAGGTGGTGGTGCTGCCGCTGTTCTGCTGCTGCTGGGCCCCGCCGCCGCGCAGGCCGGGCATGCCGGGCAGGAACGGGAGGCCGAAGCCGCCGTTGCCGCTGGTGGAGCCCTCGTCGAGCTGGACGGTGACGTCGCGGTTCTCGGCGCTGATGATGCCGGAGGTGACGGTGCCGGTGAGGCCGTCGGGGTTGCCGATGGCGACGACCGGGTCGCCGATGGCGACGCCGGAGGAGTCGCCGAGGACGGCGGGGGTGAGGTTCTTGGCGCCGCTCGCGGTGATCACGGCGACGTCGAGGTTCTTGTCGGTGCCGGTCACGGTGGCGGGGGCGGTGGAGCCGTCCTTGAAGGTGACGGTGATCCGGCCGCCGGCCGACGCGCCGTCGATCACGTGGTAGTTGGTGAGGATCTGGCCGTTGGAGTTCAGGACGACGCCGGTGCCGGTGGCGGTGCCGTTGCTCTCCTTGACGGTGATCTGGACGACGCTGGGCGAGACGGCGGCGGCGATGGCGGGCACGTTGGCGGTGCCGTCGGTGCGGGCGGAGACGGGGCTGGCGATCGTACCGACCCGGTTGTCGGAGGACTGCCGGTCGGTGGCGATGACCCCGCCGGTGACCCCGCCGATGACGGCGGCGATCGCGGCGACGGCGGTGACCAGGGCGAGCCGTCCGCGCAGCAGTCCGCGCCGGGCCCGGCCGCCGTGGTGGCCGGGGCCCTCGGGGCCGGAGGGGTGGCCGAGCAGGGTGGGCGGCTCGGGCGGCATCGGCGGGGGAGGGGGTGTCGCGCCGAAGGCGGCACCGGAGTGGTCCTCGTGGTGGCCGTACCCGGAGTACGGGTCGGTGCCGTCCTGGTGGTGGCCGTACCCGGTGCGCGGGTCGGTGCCGTCGGTGTCGGAGCCCAGCACGGTGCCCTCGATGACGCGGGGCTCGTACGGACCGTACTGCTCGCTGGGGTTGTGCCGCTGTTCGCTCATGCCGACCAAGTTCCGCCCGGTGGATGAGGACGGGATGAGAAGCGGCTCAGAACGCGGCGAGAAGCCCGTTGACTTCTCATAAAGCCTGGTCAGGCGGCTCTTGGAGCGGAACCGGTGGTTCCGCTCCGGCTAGTCCAGCGGGGTCCGGTCGGGCGCGGCCCCGTCGCAGCCGCAGGAACGGCGGATGACCAGGCGGGACGGGAACTTGCGGACCCGCTCGGTGTCCGAGCCGGGCACCATCAGCGAGTCGTCCAGCACCAGGTCCACGGCGGCCCGGGCCATCGCGTCGCGGTCGGAGGCGACGGTGGTCAGCGGCGGGTCGGCGAGCGCGGCCTCGGGCACGTCGTCGAAGCCGGCCACCGCGAGGTCCTCGGGGACGCGCAGGCCGACCTCGCGGGCGGCCCGCAGCACGCCGATCGCCTGGTCGTCGGTGGAGCAGAAGACGGCCCGCGGCCGGTCGGGTGAGCGCAGCAGCCGCAGCGCGACGTCGTACGCGCCGTAGCGGTGGAAGGGGGCGTCGATCAGGTGCGGCTCGCTGGGGATGCCGTGGGCGTCCATGGCGCGCTGCCAGCCCTCGACGTGGTCGATGACCGGGTCGCCGGGGGCGGGGGACTCCACCGGGCCGCCGAAGCAGGCCACGTACGGGTGCCCGTGCACCTCCAGCAGGTGGCGGACGACCGCCTCGGCGCCGCCCACGTCGTCGGTGACCACCGCGACGTCGTCGATCGCCTCGGGGCGGCGGTGCAGCAGCACCACCTTCGCGCCCTCCATCGCGGCGAACTCCTCGGCGGCGCGCTGCGAGGGGCCCTGGCTGACCAGGATCAGGCCGGAGACCCGCATGCCGAGGAAGGCGCGGACGTAGTGGACCTCGCGGTCGTCGACGTAGTCGGAGTTGCCGATCAGGACGAGCTTGCCGCGTTCGGAGGCGGCCCGTTCGACGGCGTGGGCCATCTCGGCGAAGAAGGGCTGGCGGGCGTCCGGGACGACCATGCCGATCAGGTTGGTCCGGCGGGAGGCCATCGCCTGGGCGACGCTGTTCGGCCGGTAGCCGAGCTGTTCGATCGCCGCGAGGACCTTCTCCCGGGTCGCGGGCGCGACCGGGCGCGGACCGTTGTTGATCACGTAGCTGACGACCGCGGTCGAGGTCCCAGCCAGTCGGGCTACATCGTCGCGCGTCACCTTGGCCACGGAGGGAGTCTACGCGTGTGGCCCCCGGGGCGGCAGTGGGAGCCGGGGCCGCTCCCGGGCGGGACCGGGAGCAATCCGGACGAGCCGGACGGGCCGGCCGCCCGCCCGGCCCGCCCGGCTCCTCCGGGCGGGCCCCGTCAGGCCTCCAGCGGGGCGGAGGGGCGCTGGGCGAGCTCCGGGCGCTCGCTCTTGTCGGTCTTCTCCGGGACGACGAAGCGGTAGCCGACGTTGCGCACGGTGCCGATCAGCTGCTCGTTCTCCACGCCGAGCTTGGCGCGCAGCCGCCGGACGTGCACGTCCACGGTGCGGGTGCCGCCGAAGTAGTCGTAGCCCCAGACCTCCTGGAGCAGCTGGGCCCGGGTGAAGACCCGGCCGGGGTGCTGGGCGAGGTACTTGAGCAGCTCGAACTCCTTGAAGGTGAGGTCGAGCGCCCGGCCCTTGAGCTTGGCGGAGTACGTGGCCTCGTCGACCGAGAGGTCGCCGTTGCGGATCTCCATCGGGCTGTCGTCGGTGGCGACCTGGAGGCGGCCGAGCGCGAGCCGCAGCCGGGCCTCGACCTCGGCCGGGCCGGCGGTGTCCAGCAGGACGTCGTCGATGCCCCACTCGGCGGTCACGGCGGCCAGGCCGCCCTCGGTGACCACCAGGATCAGCGGGGAGCCGATGCCGGTGGAGCGCAGCAGCTGGCACAGGCTGCGGATCTGCGGCAGGTCGCGCCGCCCGTCGACCAGGATGACGTCCGCGCTGGGGGTGTCGACCAGGGCCGATCCCTCGGCGGGGGCCACCCGGACGTTGTGCAGCAGCAGGCCGAGGGCGGGTAGCACTTCGGCGGACGGTTGCAGTGCGTTGGTGAGGAGGAGCAGTGAACTCATACCCGGGGGTCCCCTTTCCGGGTCGTCGCGGTCGCGCCCCGGCTGCCGCCGCAGCCGGTGGGCGCAGGTGCTGAGGGGAGGGGGGAGGACGCCTCGGAGGTGTCGCGGGAGCACTCGGCGCACCGGGGGTCCCGCAACCCGCGGCGCACCGTTTCTGCCCTGTTCATCCCGCGAACCCTCCGGTCTGGTCCGGTCCCGGGTGGCGGCCCGGCGCCGGGTGGCGACACCCCGCCGGCCCGGCACGTCCTTGTGCCGCGAGAGCGGGGCGGTTCCCGCGACACGTCGGGGGTGGGCCGACGAATCGCACGAACGTCCGTACTGGCGTCCTGAAAGCACAAAAGGACCCGGGGGCGACTCTGCCCGGATCCCTCTTGGAGGTCGAGGATAGCCGACCGCTCTGCGCGCCGGGAGTGCGCGAATCCGACGGTTCGCCCAATCCGGGCGTGCGCCGGGTGAGCCTGACCACAGCTTCGAGCGCCGCTCCGGGTCGGTCGGGCCAGGGCGATTGCCGCTCGGACCGGCGGACACGCCATCATGGGACGCACATCGGCGGCGCTGCCCGGGTCCATCGTTCGGGTGGTCGGGGCACGCTCCGGTGGCGAGCCGGACCGGGTCACCGGGGCCGGGCGAGGACGAACGGAAGGGGTGGCCCGATGGGCGCGACCACCGAGCCCGCGAGCGGCGCCCGGGTGCGCGGGACGATCCGCTACTGGGCGGCGGCGAAGTCCGAGGCGGGGCTGGCCGAGGAGCCGTACGAGGCGGCGACCCTGGCGGAGGCGCTGGCCGCGGCCAGGGAGCGGCACGCCGACCGGCCGAAGCTCGTCCAGTTGCTCGGGCACTGCTCGTACCTGGTCGACGGCGCGCAGGTCGGCGGCCGGGACCACACGACGGTGGCCCTGACCGAGGGCGGGACGGTCGAGATCCTCCCGCCGTTCGCGGGAGGCTGAGCGGCGTGACGGACATGAACGACCCGAACCACGGCGGCGGCTACGGCAACTGGCCGCAGCAGCCGCAGCAGCCCTATCCGCATCCGCAGCAGTACCAGCCGCAGCACGCGCCGCAGCAGCCGCAGCACCCGTACGGCTATCCGGTGGACGACGCCGACGCCACCGCCGTGCTGCCGCCGGTGCCCGCGCTGGACGACGCGGCCGCGACCACCCTGCTGCCGCCGGTGCCCCCGCTGGACGACGCGGCGACCACGCTGCTCCCGCCCGTCCCGCCGCTGGACGACGCGGCCACCACCACGCTGCTGCCGCCGGTGACGGTGTCCGGCGCGATGCCGGTCGCCCCGCCGCCGCAGTACGGGCGGCCGCCGGTGCACCAGCCCCCGGCGGCGCAGCCGTACCCGCAGCAGGGGCCGCCGCGGTCGTACCCGCAGCAGCCTCCGGCGGCCCAGCCGCACCCGCAGCAGGCCCCGGTGGCCCAGCCGTACCCCCAGCAGGCCCCGCCCCCGTCCCGGGCGCGGCACGCGGCCCCGGCCGGGGCGCCCGCCCCGGTGTCGCGGACCGCCGCGCAGCAGGGTGCCCCGCAGGGCGCGCCGGTCGGGCACGCCGCGGCCGCGGTGCCGCCCGTGGGCGCGCCGCCCGTCGGGGTGCCCGGTGCCGGGCCCGGCCTTGACCAGCCGACCATGACGCTCAAGCGTCCGGAGGCGCCCGCCGCCCCGTCGTACGGCGCCGTCCCGGTGCAGCCGGTGCCCGGCGTCCCGTTCCCCGGGGCCCCGTCCCCGGCAGCGGCCCCGGCCCCGGGTGGCCGGACCGGTTCGCCGATCATCGACCCGGGCCTCCAGCCCGCCCTGATCACCGCCGCCGTGGCCGCGCTGCTGGCCGGTGGTGCCGCGCTGGGGCAGGTGGCGCTGGCCCTGGTGGTGGCGGCGCTGCAGTTGCTCACGGCGGCCGGCTGGTTCCGGCTGAACGGCATGTGGCCGGCCCGGCAGGGCATCCTGCTGGCCGCGCTGGCCGGGCTCACCGCCGATGTGGCGGTGCTGCTGGCGGACGCCGACAGCGGCGTGGCGGCGGTGGTGGGCGCCCTGGGCGGGTTCTTCCTGCTGGTGCTGGTGCTCCAGACGTTCCGGCCGTCGGACCCGAAGGAGCGGTTCTACGCGCTGACGGTGCTGGGTTCGGCCACCGTGGTGACGGCGCTGTGCACCACGCTGCTGCTGGCCGACTGGGTGCCGGCGGGGGTGGGCGCGGTCGCGCTGGCGACCCTGCTGGCGGCGGCTCCGCTGCCCGGGCCGAAGCAGCTGGGCCCGGTGCTGGGTCTGGTCGCGGCGGTGCTGCTGGGCCTGCTGGTGGGTGCGCCGGTGGCGCTGGGTGCGCTGGCCGGACTGGGGGCGCTGGTCGGCCGCCGGGTCGCGGCGTACGACTTCCCGTCCCGTTTCGTGCACATGACGGCGGGCGTGGCGCTGCCGTTGGCGGTGGCCGCGCCGCTGATCTGGATGGCCACCGGTCTGCTGGCCGGCTGAGTCGGGTACGTCACGACCGCGTCCCGCCCCGGAACCACCTTCCGGGGCGGGACGTCGTACGGTCGTGCGGGAGGGTCGCGCCCGGCGCGGCTCCGGGACGGACGACGGCGACCGGCGACGACGGGGGACACGATGCGCGGATGGCTGAAAGCGACGATCGGCCTGGTGGTGCTCTCCGGGCTGCTGGTGGGCGCGGACCGGATCGCGGTCGGTGTGGCCGAGGACGAGGCCGCCGACCAGCTGGTGAAGAACGGCCGGATGAGCCAGCGCCCGGACGTCACGATCGAGGGCTTCCCGTTCCTCACCCAGGTGGTCTCGAAGAAGCTGGACGACGTCCGGATCTCCTCGGACGGACTGACCGTCCAGAACAACGGGCAGCAGGTGGCGCTGCACTCCTTCAAGGCGAAGCTGTCCGGGGTCGAGGTGAGCGACAGCCTGAACAGCGCCACCGTGGACAGCGGCGCCGGCAGCGGCATCATCAGCTACCAGGACCTCGCCCAGCTGCTGCCCCCGGCCTCCCAGCTGATGGGCGGCGCCCCGCTGCCGGTCGGCGGCAACGCCCGGTTGAGCCTGTCGTACGGCGGCCCGGGCAAGGTCAAGGCCTCGCTGGGGCCGGTCTCGGTGGGTGAGGCCACCGTGCACAACACGGGCAACACCATCACCGTGGACGGCCTCAAGCTGAGCTCGCTGGCCGAGATGGTCGCCGGGCTCGGCAACCGGAGGATCGAGCCGGCCGCCTTCACCCTGGACTCGATGCCGGCCGGTCTCCAGCTGGCCGCGAAGGACGGCGTGGCGCCGCTGCCGGAGGGCCTCCAGCTGTCCTTCGAGGGCAAGGGCGTCAAGCTGCTGGGCTGACCGAGGCCCGCCGGCCGCCGCCGGCCGGTCCGAAGGGGTGCCCCCCGTTCCGCTCCGCGAGACGCGCTGTCCAGCGCGGACCGCGGGGCGGTGTCGTTTCCGCCCGTTGTGTGCCGTCGGCCGGGGCGCGCCCGCTGCCCGGTGGGCCGCGCGGAGGGCAAATCCCATTATCCGGTCGTTCTGGTCTCGATATTCGATACGCTGATGACAGCGGGCCTCCGGTGTCCCTAGCATCGTCGGCATGAAGCGACAGACGGATCTCACGAAGCGGCGGGCGGTCGACCTGTGCCGCGTGGCCGCCTGTCTGTGTCGAATGCGCTGAGTCGGCATTCCGGCAGGGCAGTTCGTGCCCGCCGCCGACCTTCCGGTGACCTCGTCCGGCCCTCGGGGTCGAGGGTCCCCGCTGTACTCCGCAGTCCCCCGCCCGGTCGTCCCGGTTTCGCTCCTCCGTCCCATCATTCGGACAGGATTTCGGACCGCCTCCGTTCGGGCACCCCGGCAGCACCCCCGCTGAGCAGCTGAGCAGCACCTTCCGCAAACCGCCCTCGGATGGAGAACACCACCATGAGCCGCAGCGACGTCCTGGTCGACGCCGACTGGGTCCAGGCCCGCCTGGACGACCCGAAGGTCGTCATCGTCGAGGTCGACGAGGACACCTCCGCGTACGACAAGAACCACATCCGCAACGCCGTCCGGATCGACTGGAAGCAGGACCTCCAGGACCCGGTCCGCCGCGACTTCATCGACCGGGCCGGCTTCGAGGCGCTGCTCAGCGCCAAGGGCATCGCCAACGACGACACCGTCGTCCTGTACGGCGGCAACAACAACTGGTTCGCCTCGTACGCCTACTGGTACTTCAAGCTGTACGGCCACGGCGACGTCCGCCTGCTGGACGGCGGCCGCAAGAAGTGGGAGCTGGACTCCCGCGACCTGGTCGCCGAGGTCCCGGCCCGCCCGGCCACCGAGTACCAGGCGCAGGCCGCCGACTCCTCGATCCGCGCCTTCCGCGACGACGTGATCGCCGCCATCGGCACCCTCAACCTGGTCGACGTCCGCTCGCCCGACGAGTTCTCCGGCAAGCTGCTCGCCCCGGCCCACCTCCCGCAGGAGCAGTCGCAGCGCCCCGGCCACGTGCCGAGCGCCCGCAACATCCCGTGGGCGAAGAACGCCAACGACGACGGCACCTTCAAGAGCGACGACGAGCTCAAGGCCCTCTACGAGGCCGAGGGCATCGACCTGGCGAAGGACACCATCGCCTACTGCCGGATCGGCGAGCGCTCCGCGCTCACCTGGTTCGTGCTGCACGAGCTGCTCGGCCAGGAGAACGTGAAGAACTACGACGGCTCGTGGACCGAGTACGGCAGCCTGGTCGGCGTGCCGATCGAGCTCGGCAGCAACTGAGCCCCCGGCTCGACCCGTAAGTCAGAAGGAGACAGACATGTGCGGTGCGAAGGCCGGCGGGCCGGACCTGGCAGGAGTTGACGTGGCGAACGAGACGATCATCCAGGGTTCGGTGACCCGCGACGGTGAGCCGGTCAACGGCTACGTCCGGCTGCTGGACGAGAACAACGAGTTCACGGCCGAGGTGCCCACCTCGGCGACCGGCCAGTTCCGGTTCTTCGCCCGCCCGGGCAAGTGGACCCTGCGGGCGCTGGTCCCGGGCCAGACCGTGGACCGTCAGGTGGTGGCCTCCCAGGGCACCGCCGTCGAGGTCGCGATCGCGGTCTGACCGGCACGGACGATCACGCCGAGGGCCCCTGCCGCGCAGGGGCCCTCGGTCGTACCGTGGAAGACGTGCAGACGAGGCGCCGGCGGCGCTACTACTACGCCATGATGGGCGTGTGCCTGGGCCTGTTCGTCCTGGCCTGGGGCGTGGTGCGGTTCTTCTCGGTGGGAGCCGCGGTGGGCCTGTGCGTGGTCGCTATGGTCATCCCGCCGGCCGCCGCGGTGTTCGCCAACAAGCGGGACCCGGACGACGACTGGTGGAACGACCCGCGCTGGGAGGACCCGAAGTGGGACGAGCCCGGCCACGACCGGGACCGCCCCGACCACGAGGAACGCCCCTAGGACGTGCCCCGGGCGTCAGTGCTCGGCGCTCACTGCTCGGGGGTCAGCGCCCGGGCGCCGGTATCAGTAGACGAGCGCCTGGACGCCGTCCGCCATGATCTCGCTGACGAAGACCTGGGCGCCCGCGATCCGGACGCCCTCGACGGTGTCCTTCTGGGTGATCCCGCGCCGGGCCGCGCACTGGGTGCACAGCGTCACCGAGCCGGCCGCCAGGATCGACTCCAGCAGGTCCGGCAGCGGTGCGGCGTGCGGCAGCTCGAACTCCGCGGCCCTCCCCGGCACCGCGAACCAGGAGGACTCCCCGGTCAGCCACAGCGAGACGTCGATCCCGCTGGCGACGGCCACGGCCGCCACCGTGAAGGCCTGTGAGCACCGCTCGGGCGCGTCCGCACCGGCGGTCACCTTGATGACGAGCTTCTTCGACATGGCGCCACCTTAGAGGTCCCGCCGCCCCCGTCCGCCGTCATCGTGGAATCCCGTGGGCAAACCTTGAACGGCGCCCCGGGGAGGCGGTGCGGCGGCTACGCTGCGGCGCGGAAGCCGACGTGGTGGGGCTCACCGCGACCGACCGTAGCCCTCCGGATAGAGTGAGCGCGAGCAAAATCCACCACACTGTCGCCGCCTGGGAGCCCCCCGTGTCCGGTCTGGAAATCTTCTTCGACGGTCTGCTGGCCCTGATGGCCGTGCTGATCACCTGGTTCGCCATCTTCTCGGTGATGAAGCTGTACCAGGGCCAGCGCTGACCCTGCCGTACGGTTGAGGCAGACCGCACCGACCACGACAGCGACCAGGAACATGATCGAGATCCCCTCTGACCTCCACAGGGACGTCGTCCCGCTCGCCTTCCTCCTCGGTACCTGGGAGGGCGCGGGCGTCTACGACTTCCCCGGCACGGAGAAGTGCAACTTCGGCCAGGAGATCGTGATCCGTCACGACGGCCGCCCCTTCCTGGAGTTCCGCTCCCGCACCTGGGTGCTGGACGAGGAGGGCGAGAAGGTCCGCCCGCTGGAGAACGAGCACGCCTTCTGGCGCATCACCAGCAACCACGACGGCACCAGCGGCGTCCGCGGGATCGAGATCTCCTCCGTCCGCGACGACGGCACGGTCGAGATCTGGTACGGCGAGCTGGCCGACGGCAAGCCGCAGGTCGACGTCTCCACCGACGCGGTGGCCCGGATCGAGGGCTCCCCGGAGTACTCCGGCGGCAAGCGGCTGTACGGCTTCGTCAACGGCGAGCTGCTCTGGGTCGGCGAGAAGGCCGCCCCGAACGTGCCGCTGCGCCCGTACATGTCCGCGCAGCTCAAGAAGGTGCTCAGCCCGGCCCAGTTGATCAAGGACATCAACGACCTGCCGGACGACGGCATCGCCTTCTTCAAGTAGGCACGGCCCGAGCGGGCACCGCCCGATCGGCCGCGGCGAGCAGCCACGGTTCGAGACGTTCCGTGCACGAGTAGGGACCGGCCCGCGGCCGGTCCCTACACTTGCCACAGGACCCCCGACCTTGGCAGGGACAGAAACCGTGGCGGACACCGGCACCACCGACTGGCAGCTCTCCGGCGACTGGAAGACCGACCTGCGCGAGCGCGGCTACCGCCTCACCCCGCAGCGGCAGCTCGTGCTGGAGGCCGTGGACGCCCTCGACCACGCCACCCCCGACGACATCCTCTGCCACGTCCGCAAGACCGCCAGCGGCATCAACATCTCCACCGTCTACCGGACCCTGGAGCTGCTGGAGGAGCTGGGCCTGGTCTCGCACGCCCACCTCGGGCACGGCGCCCCGACCTACCACCTGGCCGGCCGCCACCACCACCTCCACCTGGTCTGCCGGGACTGCGAGAAGGTCACCGAGACCGACACCGAGATCGCCCAGCCGCTGATCGACCGGCTGCGCGAGCAGCACGGCTTCGACACCGACCTCAAGCATTTCGCCATCTTCGGCCGCTGCGCCGACTGCGCCGCCGGGCGGGCCGCCGAGCGGTCGTAAGCTGGCCGGTATGACCGGTGTGAAGAGCCCGCTGCTTGCCCTGCCCGGAGCCGTCCCCGCCGAGGGGGCCGACGAGGGCGTCGCCGCCCACTACGGCGACATCTTCCGTGAGCAACGGAACCTGTCCCGGGGCACCGGCTTCGTCGACCTCTCGCACCGCGGCGTGCTCACCGTCACCGGCGCGGACCGGCTCGCCTGGCTGCACCTGCTGCTCACCCAGCACGTCAGCGGGCTGGAGCCGCAGCACGCCACCGAGGCGCTGGTGCTCTCCCCGAACGGGCACGTCGAACACGCCCTCTACCTGGTCGACGACGGCACCACCACCTGGGCGCACGTCGAGCCCGGTACCCAGGAGGCGCTGATCGGCTACCTGGAGAGCATGAAGTTCTTCTACCGGGTGGAGGTCGCCGACGCGACCGCCGACTACGCCGTGGTCCACCTGCCGGCCGGCTCCACCGGCTCCGTCGAGGGCGTCGCCGCCGTCCGCGAACTCCCGTACGGCCGCGACCTGTTCGTCCCGCGCGCCGAGCTGGCGGAGCGCACCGCCGGGTACGGCCCGGCGGCCGGCGTCTGGGCCTACGAGGCGCTGCGGATCGAGGGCCACCGGCCCCGGCTCGGCTTCGAGACCGACCACCGGACCATCCCGCACGAGGTGGACTGGCTGCGCACTGCCGTCCACCTGCAGAAGGGCTGCTACCGCGGCCAGGAGACCGTCGCCCGGGTGCACAACCTGGGCCGCCCGCCGCGCCGGCTGGTCTTCCTGCACCTGGACGGCACCGAGGAGACACTGCCCCCGCACGGCACCGAGGTGCGGCTGGCCTCCGACCCGGACGGGCGGGCGCTGGGCTTCGTGACCTCCTCGGCCCGGCACCACGAGCTGGGGCCGATCGCGCTGGCGGTCGTCAAGCGGAACGTGCCGGTGGACGCGGTGCTGCTGGCCGGCACGGTGCCGGGCACCCAGGACGTGATCGTCCCGCAGTAGGCCGGGGCGAGGGGCTGGGCCGGGCCGGGGCCGCGAGGGCCCGGCCCGCGGGCCCTCCGGGGCCTCAGACCTCGACGAGGACCGTGAACGGGCCGTCGTTCACCAGCGCCACCTGCATGTCGGCGCCGAACCGGCCCGTCTCCACCTTGGCGCCCAGCGCGCGCAGTTGGGCCACCACCTCGTCCACCAGCGGCTCGGCGACCGGCCCGGGGGCGGCGGCGGTCCAGGTGGGCCGGCGGCCCTTGCGGGCGTCGCCGTAGAGGGTGAACTGGCTGATCACCAGCAGCGGGCCGCCGATGTCCGAGCAACTCTGCTCCACGCCCTCGCCGTTGACCGGCAGGATCCGCAGTGTCCAGAGCTTGCGGGCCAGTTGGGCCGCCTTGGCCGGGGTGTCCTCGTGGGTCACGCCGACCAGGACGCAGAGCCCGGGCCCCTCGATCGCGCCGACGGTCTCTCCGGCCACGGTCACCCGGGCCTCGGTCACTCGCTGCACCACTGCTCGCATGCCGCCATTGTGCCGGAGCACCCGAGCGCCCCGTGGGGTCTCGGGGGAATCCGGGGGCGTACACCCGGGGCGCGTGCAAGGGTGGCGCACGCCGTGCAGTGCGCGCCTGCGCAGGTTCGGGCGCTGCTCCTGCTGCGGAAAGGCGCGGTCATATCAGCCACCCCCGTTCGCCAGGGGGCCGTTCGGGTGCACGGGCGGTGCGCGCGCGCCGGGTGGGGTGGCACGCTGGGGGACCGTACGAAGGGCCCGGCGCGCTTGGAGGTCCGCCGCACCGGGCCGGGGTTCGGCCGGGCGGTCGAGCCGGTAGGTCAGGCGTTCTGTCGGGGTCGCCCCGGCGGGTGGTCCCGGCCGGGGAGTGGAACCCTTCGGGGCCCCCGGGCGTGCCAACGGACGGGACGCACGAGCCCGTCGGGGGACGGGCCGGGCCGGCGGCAGGGACGGGGTGCCGCGAGCGGGCGGGATCGGACGACGGCAGGTGGGCTGGATGATGGACGCGAGCAGCGCGGCGTGGAGCCGTTCCGGACCGGTGGCGCAGGCCGCCGGGGACCGGCCCTGGACGGCCGTCCAGGACGGTGAACCCGACCTGGAGGCGCTGGGCCTGGACCAGCTGCGGATCCTGCGCCGGGAGACCCTGGCCCAGGAGGCCGACCTGTCCTACCTGCGGCGGCTGCTGCACGGGCGGATGGACATCCTGCGTGCCGAGCTCGACCGGCGCCCCGGCGCGGGCCCCGCCCACCCGGCCCCGGCGGCCGGGGAGGGGCCCGGCGGCGACCTGCTGGACCGGCTGCCGGCCATCCTGACCGACGCGCCCTCCACGGTGCGGCGCTCCGCCCGGCACGTCACCCTCGGCCCGCCGCGCACCCAGGAGTCCCAGCTGGAGGCGGACGCGCTGATGGGCGACGTCCAGCTCGCCGACCTGGCGGCCCACCCGGCGGAGGAGCTGCTGGCCGCCCTGGAGCGGCTGCGCGCCCACGAACGCGAGGTGTCCGGCCGGCGCCAGCGGCTGCTGCGGACGGCGGACGGTTGCAACGCCGAGATCACCCGCAGGTACCGTGATGGGGAAGCACGGGTCGACGACCTGCTCTCGGAGAGGCCGCTCTAGACCGGGTGAGTCGTCGCGGGGCAGGTGGGTCCGGCTTCCTCCCGGCCCACCCTCGCCCCCGGAAGGCTCCGCGATGTCCCAGTCCGCCACCCCGCCCGTGCTCGCCGAGGTCATACGCTCGGGCTTCACCGAGGGCCGGCACCACGGCTCCCTGGTCCTGCTGGCCGCCGACGGTTCGGTGGAGTTCGCGCTCGGCGACCCCGACGCGCCGGTCTTCCCCCGCTCGACGGCCAAGCCGTTCCAGGCGATGGCCACCCTGCGGGCCGGGCTGGCGATCGAGGGCGAGCTGCTGGCCCTGGCCGCCTCCAGCCACTCCGCAGAATCGTTCCACCTCGACGGTGTACGGGCCATCCTGGGCTCCGCCGGCCTCGACGAGTCGGCCCTGCGCACCCCGGCCGACCTGCCCCTGGACGAGACCGAGGCGGAGCTGCTGCTCGCCGCCGGCGGACGGCGCGCCCCGATCCTGATGGACTGCTCCGGCAAGCACGCCGGCTGGCTGGCCGCCTGCGTCGCCAACGGCTGGGACACCGAGACGTACCTCGACCCGGCGCACCCGATCCAGGAGCTGGCCCGCGAGGCCCTCGCCGAGGGCACCGGCGAGACCCCCGTGCACACCGGGGTGGACGGCTGCGGCGCCCCGCTGCTCGCCGTCACGCTGACCGGCCTGGCCCGCGGCTACCGCCACCTGGTGCTGGCCGGGGAGGGCACCGCGCAGCGGCGGGTGGCCGACGCGATGCGCGCCCACCCCGCGTACGTGGCCGGCACCCGCCGGGCCGACACCCTGCTGATGAGGTCCGTTCCGGGCGCGCTCTCCAAGATGGGCGCCGAGGCCGTCCAGGTGGTCGCGCTGGCGGACGGCCGGGCGCTCGCCTTCAAGATCGACGACGGCTCCGAGCGGGCCCGCGGCCCGGTCCTGGCGGCGGCGCTGCGCCGGCTCGGGGTGACCGGCGCGGACGAGGCGGTCGAGCGGATCGGCGCGGCCCCGCTGTTCGGCGGCGGCGTCCCGGTCGGCGAGGTCCGCGCGGCCTTCTGACGGGCCGGACCTTCGGTCGGCCGTCGTCGGGGTGCGGGCGGGGCGGGTGCGGTGCACGGTGGACGGGGGCCGTCGCACAGCTGAGGGAGTCCGCCATGACCGACCACGTGTACCGGGTGACCGAGATCGTCGGGTCCTCGACCGAGAGCGTCGCCTCGGCCATCCGCAACGGGGTGGAGCGGGCCTCCCGGACGCTGCGCAACCTCGACTGGTTCGAGGTCACGGAGATCCGCGGCCACATCGAGGAGGGCCAGGTGAAGCACTACCAGGTCGGGTTGAAGGTCGGCTTCCGGCTGGAGGACTGAGCCCTCCGGAACGCCTCCCGGAACGCCTCCCGGAACGGCAGGGGCCGGGGCCCGCGGATCGGTCCGCGGGCCCCGGCCCCCTGGCTGTCCCGACCTAGATCGGAACGACGGATCAGTGGCCGCCCTGCTCCGCGAGACGCTTGATCGAAGCGGTGACCTCGGCCTCGGCCTCGACCCGGCCGACCCAGTTGGCGCCCTCGACCGACTTGCCCGGCTCCAGGTCCTTGTAGACCTCGAAGAAGTGCTGGATCTCCAGGCGGTCGAACTCCGACACGTGGTGGATGTCGCGCAGGTGCTCCCAGCGCGGGTCGGTCGCCGGGACGCACAGCAGCTTGTCGTCGCCGCCGGCCTCGTCGGTCATGTGGAACATGCCGATGGCGCGGCACTTGATGAGGCAGCCGGGGAAGGTCGGCTCGTCCAGGATGACCAGGGCGTCCAGCGGGTCGCCGTCCTCGCCGAGCGTGCCCTCGACGTAGCCGTAGTCGGCCGGGTAACGGGTCGACGTGAAGAGCATCCGGTCGAGCCGCAGACGGCCGGTCTCGTGGTCGACCTCGTACTTGTTACGAGAGCCCTTCGGGATTTCGATAAGGACGTCGAATTCCAACGGTTCCTCCAAGGTAGGGACTGACAGAATCCAAGTGTCTCCTACGGGAGTGAGTGCTGGGGAAAGGGGCCGGTCGGTGGGAGCTGGGGTGGGGGCGGCGCGGCGTCGCCGGGGGACGGCCGCCGGGCTGTTCGGAGCGGCCCTGCTGGTCGCCGGGACGGTGCTGGGAACGGGCGGTGCGTACGCGCAGCCGTCCCCCGCACCGGGCGGGCACAGCGCGGGGCAGGGCGAGGACGACAACGGCCAGGGCGGCCAGGGGGACCAGGGCGGCCGTGACGGACGCAAGGGCGAGCAGGGGAAGGGCAAGCCCGGGCCGGGACAGAGCCCCGGCCGCCGGGCCGAGCCGCCCGCCGCCACACCCGGGAGCACCGGGAGCAGCGGTGCCGGCGGTGGCAGCGGTTCGCCGGTCGCGCGCCCGGCGCCCGCCGCGGGCGCCGTCCTGGCCGTCGCCGTGGACGGCCCGGAGGCCGCCGTCCCCACCGCGCAGGGTCTCCAGCAGGCGCTGGCCCCCGCCCTCGCCGACAAGAGCCTGGGCACCGTGACCCTCGCCGTCGCGGACGCCGCCGGCGGGCAACTCCTGTACGGCTCCGACGAGAACACCCCGGTCACCCCGGCCTCCACCACCAAGCTGGCCACCTCGGTCGCGGCCCTGTCGCTGCTCCCCGCCGACACCCGGCTCACCACCCGGGTGGTCCGCGGCGCGGGCCCGGGCAGCATCACCCTGGTCGGCGGCGGGGACCCGACGCTCACCGCGCTGCCCGCCGACCAGGTACAGATCGGCGGCCGGCCCGCCGACGCCGACACCGCGCCCGCCTCGCTGGAGGCGCTCGCCCGGCAGACCGCCACCGCCCTCAAGGCGGCCGGGACCACGACCGTCCGGCTGGACTACGACCTGTCGCTGTACCCCGACAGCACGCAGCAGCGGAAGCCCGACAACGAGAACCTCGCCCTGGTCGTCCCGCTGATGGTGGACGAGGCCAAGATCGACCCGAAGAGCAAGGACGAGGCCCCGGCCCGGGTCGTCGACCCGGCCGGCGCGGCCGCCACGGCCTTCGCCACGATGCTCGCCGCCCAGGGCGTCACCGTCGAGGGCAAGGCCAAGCCGGCCACCTCCCCGCCCGCCGCCGACGCCCCCGTCCTCGGCAAGGTCGACTCGCCGACCGTCGCCCGGCTGGTCGAGCGCCTGCTCACCACCTCCGACAACCAGCTCGCCGAGGCGATCGCCCGTCAGGTCGCCCTCGCCGGGCACCAGCCGGCCGACTACGAGGGCGCGGTGGCCGCCGTCACCAAGGAACTCGGCAGGCTGGGCGTGCCGATGACCGGCGTGGTCCTCAACGACGGCAGCGGCCTGAACACGGACAACCGGATCCCGCCTGCCGTCCTGGTCCGGATCCTCGCGCTGGCCGCTTCCGACCAGCACCCCGCGCTGCGCCCGGTCATCACCGGCCTCCCGGTGGCCGGTTTCACCGGCACCCTCGCCAAGCGCTACGGCTCGGGCTCCGGCGCCGCCGACGCGGCCGGCCTGATCCGCGCCAAGACCGGCACCCTCAGCGGGGTCAACACCCTCGCGGGCACCGTGGTGGACGCCGACGGCCGCCTGCTGGCCTTCGCCGTGATGACCCGCACCACCGCGCCGGCGGACACCGCCCGCGCCGCCCTGGACCGGATCGCCGCCCGCCTCGCCTCCTGCGGCTGCCACTGACCGACCCCGCGCCCGCCGCCGGGGAGCGGCCGTCCGTACGGCCCGGCGGCTCGGTCCGCCCGCCGCGCCGACGCCTCGCCGACCGCCCGGCGGCCCCCGCGGCGGCCGGGCGGGAGGGCGGACGGGGCGGCGCCCGCCGGGCCGTGGTGGGCCCGTGGGCGGCGGGTTCGAGCGGGCCCGGAGGCGGGCAGGGTGTTGGTGGCGGGTGGCTGCCGTTGATGGTGGGGAGCACGTACGGTGAGGGCATGACGAGCGCGAGCGGCGGGGCTGACATGGTCGACTGGAATCTCGCGGTCGCTACTGCGACCAGGTTGGTGCGGCCGGGGCCGGAGGTGAGCCGGGCCGAGGCGGCGGCGGTCGTCGCCGAGCTGCGCCGGCACGCGCTGGAGGCCGAGGAGCACGTACGGGCGTTCACCGGGATGCGGTCGAGCAGTCTGGCCGCGGCCGCCGCGACGCCGGTGCTGGTGGTGGACCGCCCGGGCTGGGTCCGGGCGAACGTGGCGGGCTTCCGCACGGTGGTCCAGCCGCTGGTGGAGAAGCTCCAGGCGCGGCGGACCAACAGCGCGGCGGCGGGCGTCTTCGGGGCGGTGGGGGAGAAGGCCACCGGGATCGAGGTCGGCGCGCTGCTGGCGTTCCTGGCCACCAAGGTGCTGGGCCAGTACGAGACCTTCGCCCCGGCCGGGCCCTCGCTGGAGGCGCCGGACAGCCCGGCGGCGCTGTTCGACAAGCCGCGGCTGGGCCCGGAGGGCCCGGGGCCGGGCCGGCTGCTGCTGGTGGCGCCGAACATCGTGCACGTCGAGCGCGAACTGGACGTCGACCCGTCCGACTTCCGGCTCTGGGTCTGCCTGCACGAGGAGACCCACCGCACCCAGTTCACCGCGGTGCCGTGGCTGCGCGACCACATCCAGTCCGAGGTGCAGTCCTTCCTGGCCGAGACGGACGTGGACCCGGGTGCGCTGCTGGAGCGGCTGCGGGACGCGGCGGGCTCGCTCGGCGCCGGCCTGCCGGGCACCGGCGCCCGGGAGGGCCGGGACAGCGCCTCCGGCGGGAACCTGCTGGAGATCGTCCAGTCGCCCGCGCAGCGCGAGATCCTCGGCCGGCTGACGGCGGTGATGTCGCTGCTGGAGGGTCACGCGGACGTGGTGATGGACGGCGTCGGCCCGGCCGTGGTGCCGACGGTGGCGGAGATCCGGGAGAAGTTCCAGCAGCGCCGCGACCGCGGGGCGAACCGGCTGGACCTGATGCTGCGCCGGCTGCTGGGCATGGACGCCAAGCTGCGGCAGTACCAGGACGGCGCGGTGTTCGTCCGGGCCGTGGTGGAGCAGGTCGGTATGGAGGGCTTCAACCGGGTGTGGACGTCCCCGAACACCCTGCCGACCAAGGACGAGATCCACGACCCGGCCGCCTGGGTGGCCCGGGTCGGCCGCTGAGGCCCTCGGCGCACTCGGAAGGGGCCCGGGGTAGGCCCACGGGGAGGCCCCGATCGGGCATTCCCGGAGTACCGGGGGACCGCCGTCGGTCGGCGGCGGTCAAACCCGCTCGTACGAGTGGTCCAATCGGGCAGGTGATGGGTGAAGATACGTTTCTCCATTCACCCGTACGTGGGACGGTGGTCGTACCGGTGGCGCGGGTGGCGTAGCGGCCCGCCACTTTCTGCCACCATCTGTGAGCGCCCGGTAACGCGGCGCATCCAGGTGCGCGGTTCCGGCCGCCCGCCGCAGTCCTGTCCCCTCCCTCGAGGAGTCGTCCGCCGTGGGCCCTCACCCCGCCGTCGCCGCGATACGCCTGGCCGTTCGCCGTACGCTCACCGACCTCGCCGCCGAGGCCGGTACCACCTTCACCGCGCCCGTGCGCGAATCCCGCGGGCGCCCTGCCGGGGCGCCGCTGGTCGGTGCCACCGTCGGCACCACCCTGATCGGCAACGCCGCCCGCCACCCCTCCGGGCTGCCGCGCACCCCGGCCGCCCCCGGCTCGCCGCTGGTCCTGGTCGCCGTCAGCGGCGGCGCGGACTCGATGGCGCTGGCCATCGCCGCCGCCTTCGAGGCTCCCAAGATCGGTCTGCGGGTCGGCGCCGTCACCGTCGACCACGGCCTCCAGGACGGCTCCGCCGACCGCGCCGCCCAGGTCGCCGAGCGCCTGCGCTCGCTGGGCCTGGACCCGGTCGAGGCCGTCCCGGTGCGGGTCGGCCGGGCCGGTGGCCCCGAGGCCGCCGCCCGGGACGCCCGCTACGCCGCCCTGGACGAGGCCGCCGAGCGCCACGGCGCGATCGCGGTGCTGCTCGGCCACACCCGGGACGACCAGGCCGAGACCGTGCTGCTGGGCCTGGCCCGCGGCTCCGGCTCCCGCTCGCTGGCCGGGATGCCGGCCCAGAAGGGCCGCTACCGCCGCCCGCTGCTGGAGCTGGACCGGGCGGCCACCTTGCAGGCCTGCTCCGCCCAGGCGATCCCGGTCTGGGACGACCCGCACAACTGTGATCCCGCCTACACCCGCTCCCGGGTCCGCCACGAGGTGCTGCCGGTGCTGGAGAAGCACCTCGGCGGCGGCGTGGTCGAGGCGCTGGCCCGCACCGCCCGGCTGTTCCGGGACGACGCCGACGCCCTCGACCAGTGGGCCTCGCTGGCCGAGCGCGACCTCCGTACGGGCGAAGGCGCCCTGGACGCCGTGAAACTGGCCGAACTGCCGCCCGCCGTCCGGCGCCGGGTGCTGCGGCGGGCGGCGCTGCGGGCGGGCTGTCCGGCCGGGGACCTCTTCGCCCGGCACCTGGAGACGGTGGACCTGCTGGTCACCGGATGGCGCGGCCAGGGGCCGCTGCACCTACCCGGGGGCGTCGAGGCCACCCGTAGGTGTGGCACGCTGGTCTTTCGACGGCAGGGCGACTGAGGGCGAGGCACGTCCCGGGGGAGCCGGCCGCCGGCCATACAGACCCCGAACGTTTGAGGACGTATCCCCGGTGGACCAGAACGACATGGGCGCTGACCTCGCGAAGGTGCTCATCAGCAAGGACGAGATCGACGCCAAGCTCCAGGAGCTGGCCGAGCGAATCGACCGGGACTACGCAGGCAAGGACCTGCTGATCGTCGGCGTCCTCAAGGGGGCCGTCATGGTGATGGCCGATCTGGCCCGGGCCCTGCACTCGCAGGTCACGATGGACTGGATGGCCGTCTCCTCCTACGGCATGGGGACCAAGTCCTCCGGTGTGGTGCGCATCCTGAAGGACCTGGACACCGACATCGCCGGCCGGGACGTCCTGATCGTCGAGGACATCATCGACTCCGGTCTGACGCTGTCCTGGCTGCTGGGCAACCTGGGCTCGCGCGGCCCGGCCTCGCTGGAGGTCTGCACCCTGCTGCGCAAGCCGGACGCGGCCAAGGTCGAGATCGACGTGAAGTACGTCGGCTTCGACATCCCCAACGAGTTCGTGGTCGGCTACGGCCTGGACTACGCGGAGAAGCTGCGTAACCTCCCCTTCATCGGGACCCTCGCCCCGCACGTCTACGGCGGCTGAGGGCTCCGTTCGGGCTATGGGCGGGAACAGTGGGTCGTTCCCGCCCGTTGGACCGGGGGACAAAGAAGCTAAGCCGTGTCGCCGTGCTCCCGCCATGGGTGGGTCCGACTGCGGTACGGTCCAATAAACCGCTCTTCACATGAGCATCGATTCGGATTGCGCCGCGGCCCAAAGCCTCCCGGCGCCGCTGAGTGGCAGGAGGGACGGGGCGGCAACGCCCCGCATGGATGGACGTCAAGCGATACTTCCGTGCGCCGATCATGTGGATCGTGCTGGCCGTCCTCGCCGTCATCGTACTGATGCAGGTCGTTTCGGACTCGAACGGCTACAAGACGGTGGACACCGGGCAGGTCGTCGCAGCGATCGATGCGCACAACGTCAAGTCGGCGCAGATCACCACCGGTGACTCGAACACGATCAAGATCCAGTTGAAGGACGGCGCCACGCTGTCCAACGCCGGCACGGGCAAGGTCCCGTCCGGCAGCAAGTTCCAGGCCTCGTACATCGGCGACCAGGGTGTCGCGATCGCCGACAAGCTGCAGGCGCAGATCAACGACAAGGACCCGAACACCCTCGCCGAGGGCTACACGGTCAGTCCCGAGAAGCAGAGCACCTTCGTCAGCCTGCTGCTGTCGATGCTGCCGATCGTGATCATCGTCCTGGTCTTCCTGTTCCTGATGAACCAGATGCAGGGCGGCGGCTCGCGCGTCATGCAGTTCGGCAAGTCCAAGGCCAAGCTGCTCACCAAGGACACCCCGAAGACCACCTTCGCGGACGTCGCCGGTGCCGACGAGGCCGTCGAGGAGCTCCACGAGATCAAGGAGTTCCTCCAGGAGCCGGCCAAGTTCCAGGCCGTCGGCGCCAAGATCCCCAAGGGCGTGCTGCTCTACGGCCCGCCCGGGACCGGCAAGACCCTGCTGGCGCGTGCCGTCGCGGGCGAGGCCGGGGTGCCGTTCTACTCGATCTCCGGCTCCGACTTCGTCGAGATGTTCGTGGGTGTCGGCGCCAGCCGCGTCCGCGACCTCTTCGAGCAGGCCAAGGCGAACGCCCCGGCGATCATCTTCGTCGACGAGATCGACGCCGTCGGCCGGCACCGCGGTGCGGGCCTCGGCGGTGGCCACGACGAGCGCGAGCAGACCCTCAACCAGCTGCTGGTCGAGATGGACGGCTTCGACGTCAAGGGCGGCGTGATCCTGATCGCGGCGACCAACCGCCCCGACATCCTGGACCCGGCGCTGCTGCGCCCGGGCCGCTTCGACCGTCAGATCGCGGTCGAGCGCCCCGACCTCCAGGGCCGTCTGGACATCCTCAAGGTGCACCAGAAGGGCAAGCCGATCGCGCCCGACGTCGACATGTCGGCCGTCGCCAAGCGCACCCCCGGCTTCACCGGCGCGGACCTCTCGAACGTGCTCAACGAGGCCGCGCTGCTGACCGCCCGCTCGGACAAGAAGCTGATCGACAACGGCATCCTGGACGAGGCGATCGACCGCGTCGTGGCCGGTCCGCAGAAGCGCACGCGGATCATGTCCGACAAGGAGAAGAAGATCACCGCGTACCACGAGGGCGGTCACGCCCTGGTCGCGGCGGCCTGCCAGTACAGCGACCCGGTGCACAAGATCACCATCCTGTCCCGCGGTCGGGCCCTCGGCTACACCATGGTGCTGCCGGAGGAGGACAAGTACTCCACCACCCGCAACGAGATGCTCGACCAGCTGGCCTACATGCTGGGCGGGCGCGCGGCGGAGGAGCTGGTCTTCCACGACCCGACCACCGGCGCCTCGAACGACATCGAGAAGGCCACCGCCACGGCGCGGGCCATGGTCACCCAGTACGGCATGACCGAGCGCCTGGGTGCGATCAAGTTCGGGAACGACAACTCGGAGCCCTTCCTCGGCCGTGAGATGGGCCACCAGCGCGACTACTCGGAAGAGGTCGCCGGGCTGGTCGACGAAGAGGTCAAGAAGCTCATCGAGAGCGCGCACAACGAGGCCTGGGAGATCCTGGTCGAGAACCGCGACGTGCTCGACAACCTGGTCCTGGAGCTCCTGGAGAAGGAGACCCTGAACAAGGAGCAGATCGCCGAGATCTTCGCCCCGATCGTCAAGCGCCCGGCCCGGCCGGCCTGGACGGGCTCCGCCCGTCGCACGCCGTCCACCCGGCCGCCGGTGCAGTCGCCGAAGGAGCTGGCGCTCACCAACGGCGCCGCCGCCTCCGACACCGGTCCGGTCGACATCGTGAAGCTCCCGCCGCTGCCGGCGGCCGAGCCGCCGACCGAGGGCTGAGCCGCACTCCGGTCGGAATGGATGCCGCGTCACCAGGGTTTGTACCCTGGAGGCGCGGCATCCGTGCTGTTCAGCCAGAGTCTTCCCACGAGTAAGCGAGGCCCGCATGATCGACCCGGTGACGCTCGACGGTCCGCCCGCCGTCGGTGCCTTCGACCAGAAGCGGGCCGAGAACGCCATCCGCGAGCTCTTGCTCGCCGTCGGGGAGGACCCCGACCGCGAGGGCCTGCTGGAGACTCCGGCCCGGGTCGCGCGGGCCTACAAGGAGATATTCGCGGGCCTGTGGCAGGAGCCCGAGGACGTCCTCACCACCACCTTCGACCTCGGCCACGACGAGATGGTGCTGGTCAAGGACATCGAGCTGACCTCGGTCTGCGAGCACCACCTGGTGCCGTTCCGCGGCGTCGCGCACGTCGGGTACATCCCGTCCGCCAGCGGCAAGATCACCGGGCTGTCCAAGCTGGCCCGGCTGGTCGATGTCTACGCCCGCCGGCCGCAGGTGCAGGAGCGGCTGACCAGCCAGGTCGCCGACGCGCTGATGCGGATCCTGGAGCCGCGCGGGGCGATCGTCGTGGTCGAGTGCGAGCACATGTGCATGTCGATGCGCGGCATCCGCAAGCCCGGCGCCAAGACCATCACCTCCTGCGTGCGCGGCCAGCTGCGCGACCCGGCCACCCGGGCCGAGGCGATGAGCCTCATCATCGGCAGGTAGCGGCATCGGTCGCCGGTCGCCGGTCGCCGGTCGGCGACCGGCTCCGGCTCAGGGCACCTCGGGCTCCGCGTGCGGCGGAGCCGGGGTGCCCAGTGCGTTGCGGCGCTCCGGCATCCGCAGCGTGACCATCCGGCGCCAGCCGAAGGCCCGGTCGTACAGGTAGAGCGCGTGCACCCCGAGGGTGACCACGGCCAGCTGCCAGCGGGGCCAGCGCAGGATCCGCGCCATCCGGGCGGTGACGGCGAGGCCGACGTCCCGGTGGGTGCGGATCTCGCCGCGGGCGCAGGTCTCCAGGGCGTGCCGGACGTACGGCCCGTGGCCCTCGGCGACCAGCCGCAGCAGCTCCTCGTGGCAGTAGGCGAGGTGGTTGTCCTCGTCGGCGGAGATCATCCGCATCGCCCGGCCGAGGTCGGGGTTGTCCCCGTACGCCTTGACCAGCTGGCGCATCTGCTCGGCGGCGCGCTGCTCGGTGACCCGGCTGTGCGCGAGGTAGGTGATGATCTCGCGGTCGGTCAGCGGGGTGTCGCCGAGCAGCCGCTCGTGGGACAGGCCGACGCCCTGGCGCTCCAGCAGCATGCAGTAGTCGGCCTCGTCCGGGACGGGCACCTTGGGCAGTCCGCGCTTGTGCAGCAGCTGGGTGAAGATCCGGCCGTGCTTGCGCTCGTCCGCGCCGTGCCGGGCGACCTTCGGGGCGAGCACCGGGTCCGGGGTGAGGGCGGTGATCCGCTCGTTCTCCCAGCCGCCCTGGTCCTCGCCGCCGGCCGCGATGCTGCAGAACAGCTGGTAGGCCTGGTCGTTCCGGTAGATCTCGTTGAAGAGTGATCGGGTGCTCAGCACGGCGCCTCCTGCGCGGATCCGGGGCGGCGCCCGCCGGTGGTCGGCCGGGCGGCCGCGATACGTCCCCCCGAACCGCCGGCCGGACGGGCCGACCGGCGGGTAATCACCCGCACGCCTCAGCCGAGGTGGGAGCCCAGCCACTCCAGCGAGGCGGGCAGCTCCCGGGTCCAGCTGTCGAAGTTGTGGCCGCCGTCGTCCAGGTACAGCGACTCCACCTTGAACTGCGGATTGGCCGCCGCGACCTGGGTGGCCTGGTCGACGAACTGGACGGTCTGCGGGTAGTCCGACTCCTTGCGGGTGGAGACCACGAGCAGGTTGAGCGGCGGGGCCGGGAGGTTCTGCAGCCGCCAGCCGAGGTCGTGCTGCTGGGTCAGGGCCTTGTCGCCGTTGAAGAGGTCGCCGCCGGTGTACTGGTCCTGGCGCACCGAGAAGTCGCCGTGCAGGCCCGCGGCGCTGCCGTAGACGTTCGGGAAGCGCATCGACAGCCGCATCGCGCAGCTGCCGCCGGTGGAGTAGCCGAACAGGCCCCAGGAGGCGGCCGAGCGGCCGAGCCGGTACGCGCTCCGCAGGGCCTCGGGGACGTCCTTGACGAACCAGGTCTCGCTGCGCGGCCCGCCGGGGACGTCCACGCACTCGGTGTCCCGGGACGGGACCACCGACGGGCGGGCCAGCACCAGGACGGTCGGCGGCATCTTGCCGGAGCGCTGCAGCTCCACCGCGGACTGCACCAGCGGCAGTTCCTTGAGCAGGTTCAGGGTGGTGCCCGGGAAGCCGGCCAGGGCCACCAGGGCGGGGAAGCGGACCAGGGCGAACTTCGGGTCGAAGTACTCGGGCGGCAGGTAGACGAACATCTGGTCGGAGAAACCGGTCTCCTTGCCGTTGACCCGGACCGACTCGATCTTCCCGACCTCCTCCGGCGGGCCCTTGGGGAGGTTGGGGGCGCTCTCCATGCCGCCCTCGTTGGTCGGCTGGACCAGCTGGTCGGAGACCGGGGTGCCACCCTTGTGGTTCTCGTTGCTGGTCAGTGCGAGCTTGGCGCCGCCGGGGTTCAGCAGGTCGTCCCAGGAGGTGTAGAAGCCGAAGGAGTTGTTCACCGACAGCGCCAGCACCGCCAGGACGGAGACCTGAACGACGGTCAGCAGCCCGATCCTGCCGAGCACCGGGAGCGGGCGCTGCCGGGCCAGCCGGGGCCAGATCCACAAGGTGGTGACCAGGGCCGCGGCCCCGAGTGCGAGCAGCGCGTTCACCAGCACGTCGCTGGTCAGTTCCATGCCGTCGGCCTTCCGGTGGGACACTGTCGATGCAGGCTTCATCGTCTGGCGGGCCGTCAGGCCGGGCCACCGCAGCTAGGCTGTCCGGACGTCCCGGCGCGGTCGGGAGGGTGGGGGGAGGTCCGGGGCAACCGGCGCCCTAGAATGCGGCGTCCACCGTACGTACGACGCACCGGACGGTCGTGCCCCGCCACGCGGCGGCGGACCCACGGCTCCCACCCCTGGCTCAACCCGCAGCGCGCCCACGGCACCGGATTACCGTCCGTTTCCGGATCCTTGGTATGCGCATTGCCTGATGAAGGAATACGCATGAAGGTCCATCACACGTGCTCCCCCGGAGTGAACGGACATCGCACCGCAGCCTCTACGCTGAGCTTCCATGAGCGTTCCCGTGTCCGTTGAGCCGAGCCCCGAGCAGCCGCCGCGCCGTCGGCGCGGCCTGCAGACGCTGCGCAACCAGGCGGCCGCCGTCCCGAGGGCCTGGCTCCCCGGTGCGGTCGGCTACGCCTGTCTGCTGATCGGGCTGGTGGACATCGCCAGCGCGGTGTTCCCCAAGCTCCGGCACACCAAGATGCACACCTTCGCCGGGCAGCTGCCGGGCGGCACCACCAGCCTGGCCGCGGTCGGCACGCTGATGGTCGGCATCCTGCTGGTGCCGCTGGCGCACGCGCTGCGCCGGCGCAAGCGGCGGGCCTGGCGGGCGGTCTGCGTGCTGCTGCCGCTCAGCGCCTCGCTGCACATCGTGCGCTGGCACCAGATCGGCCCGGCGGTCGTCTCGCTGGTGGTCCTCGCCGTGATGCTGGTGCACCAGCGCGAGTTCTACGCCAAGGCCGACCCGCGCACCCGCTGGGGCGCGGTGGTCAACCTGGTCGTCATGGGCGTCCTCAGCGTGCTGCTCGGCCTGCTGATCGTGAGCACCCGCACCAAGTACGAGGTCGGGCACCCGGCCCTGCTGGAACGGCTGCAGCACGTCGGGTACGGGCTGTTCGGCTTCGAGGGCCCGGTCCGCTACAACAACGCGCGGATGTCCGACCTGGTCGCCTACCTGCTCGGCGGGCTCGGCCTGCTGACCGCCTTCACCACCGCCTACCTGGCGCTGCGCCCGGGCAAGCCCAAGCCGGAGCTCACCGCCGAGGACGAGGAGAAGGTCCGCGAGCTGCTCAAGCGGCACGGCGAGCGCGACTCGCTCGGCTACTTCGCGCTGCGCCGCGACAAGAGCGTGCTGTTCTCGCCCACCGGCAAGGCCGCGATCTCCTACCGGGTGGTCTCCGGCGTGATGCTCGCCTCCGGCGACCCGGTCGGCGACGTCGAGGCCTGGCCGGGCGCGATCAAGGTGTTCATGGCCGAGGCCCGCGAGCACGCCTGGGTACCGGCCGTGATGGGCTGCAGCGAGGTCGGCGGCGAGGTCTGGACCCGTGAGGCGGGCCTGGACGCGCTGGAGCTGGGCGACGAGGCGATCGTCGACACCGCTACCTTCTCGCTCGCCGGCCGGGCCATGCGCAACGTCCGCCAGATGGTCAAGCGGATCGAGCGCAACGGCTACTCCTGCAAGGTGCGCAGGGTCTCCGACCTCACCGTCGAGGAGAAGTACCGGATCGCCGACGCCGCCGCCCGCTGGCGCGGCACCGACACCGAGCGCGGCTTCTCGATGGCCCTGGGCCGCTTCGGCGACCCGCTGGACGACGACTGCGTGGTGGTCACCGCCCACAAGGACCCCGAGGAGGGCGAGAGCGGCGACGACCTCAAGGCCGTGCTGCACTTCGTGCCCTGGGGGCCGGACGGCATCTCGCTGGAGCTGATGCGCCGCGACCGCGCCGCCGACCCGGGCCTGAACGAGCTGCTGATCGTCGCCGCCCTCCAGGAGGTGGGCGCCCTGGGCATCCGCCGGGTGTCGCTCAACTTCGCGATGTTCCGCTCCGCGCTCGCCCGCGGCGAGCGGATCGGCGCCGGACCGGTGCTGCGCGCCTGGCGCGGACTGCTGGTGTTCCTGTCGCGCTGGTTCCAGATCGAGTCGCTGTACAAGTTCAACGCCAAGTTCCAGCCCGAGTGGGAGCCGCGCTTCCTGGTCTTCCCGAACACCCGGGACCTGCCGCGGATCGGCTTCGCCGCGATGCAGGCGGAGGCCTTCATCACCCTCGGGATGCCGCGCTTCGGCCGCAAGCGCCAGCGCGAGGGCCTGATGCCCGTCCCGTCGGCCCGTGAGGTCGGCGAGGCGGCCTGAGGCCGCTCGCACCCTTCGGGGCCCCCGCCGGGAATCACCGGCGGGGGCCCCGTTCGATAATGGGCACATGAGCGAGCGCAGCGAGCGGGTCATCGGAAGGCGCGCGTGGGCGAATGCCCTCGCCGAGCGGAACGAGGCGGGCGCATGAGCGATTCGCAGTCCTTCTCGTTGCCGGCCGGACTGCCGCGGCTCGACCGCTGCGCCGTGATGGGCGTGGTCAACGTCACGCCCGACTCCTTCTCGGACGGCGGGCTCTGGTTCGACGCCGCCAAGGCGATCGCGCACGGGCTGGCCCTGCGCGCCCGCGGCGCGGACCTGGTGGACGTCGGCGGCGAGTCCACCCGCCCCGGCACCCAGCGGGTGCCCGAGGACGAGGAACTGCGCCGGGTGCTGCCGGTGGTGCGCGAGCTGGCCGCCGCCGGGGTGGTGGTGTCGGTCGACACCATGCGGGCCTCGGTCGCCGAGCGGGCCGTGGAGGCCGGTGCCGCGATCGTCAACGACGTCTCCGGCGGGCTCGCCGACCCGGCGATGGCCCGGGTGGTCGCCGAGACCGGCGCGCCCTTCGTGGTCATGCACTGGCGCGGGCAGTCCGCCGACATGGACCGGCTGGCCGTCTACCGGGACGTCGTGCGGGACGTGGTCGAGGAACTGACCGGGCGGATGGACGCGCTGCTGGCCGCGGGGGTCAAGGAGGACCAGCTGGTCCTCGATCCGGGGCTGGGCTTCGCCAAGACCGCCGAGCACAACTGGGCGCTGCTCGGGAGGCTGGACGCCCTGACCGCGCTCGGCCGTCCCGTCCTCGTCGCGGCTTCGCGCAAGCGGTTCCTGGGTACGCTGCTCGCCGACCCGGAAACCGGGGAACTGCGCCCGGCCCGCGAGCGGGACGACGCGACCGCCGCGGTGTCGGTGCTGTCGGCCAGGGCCGGAGCCTGGGCGGTCCGGGTGCACGACGTGTCCGGTACGGCGGACGCCGTCCGCGTGGTCGCGGCCTGGCAGCGCGCGGCGCGGCTGGGGTGAGGGAGGGTCTGTGACAGGTGACGGCAGGTTGAGCGGCGGGACGGCCGGGAAGGCCCGGGAAGTGGACCTGGAGGCCGTGCTCGCGGCGAACCGGGAATTCTACGAGGCGCTGGAGCGGGGGGACGTCGAGGCGGTCGAGGAGGCCTGGCTGGGCCCCGAGCACGCCGACGACAAGGGCGGCGTGGTCTGCGTCCACCCCGGCTGGCCGGTGCTGCGCGGGCGGGCGCAGGTGACCCGCTCGTACATGCTGATCATGATGAACACGGAGTACATCCAGTTCTTCCTGACCGATGTCGAGGCCGAGGTGCACGGGGATGTGGCCCTTGTCACGTGCACCGAGAACATCCTCTCCGGCGGCGAGGCCGAGGAGGAGGGCGAACTCGGACCGCTGGTCGGCGGAAAGGTCGTGTCGAGCAATCTGTTCCGTCGTACCCCGGCCGGGTGGAAGCTCTGGTCGCACCACGGTTCACCCGTTCTGACCAGCGGTGACGAGGACGACGAGGACTGATTCCGGGGGCCGCGGGAATTCGGTGCCGGGCGGTCGCCGGGGAATTTCCGGGTGGTCACCGAACGTTCACGTCAATCGCCATTCCGGTGCGCGTGGCGACGGTTCGTGCCGGGTAGGACGGTCAGGCGTTGTCCGCGCTCGCGGGTAGATTCGAAACGGAGTGGCGGGCGTGATGCCCGTCTTCGCCCTGCCCGTCCATGCCTTCCTCCGGGCGGGGCCCGTCCGACTGGGAGCAGTGATTCGTTTGCTGGACCGCGTCACCCTGCGGGGGCTGCGAGCCCGGGGCCACCACGGCGTCTTCGAGCGCGAGCGCGTCGAGGGCCAGACCTTCGTGGTCGATCTCGTGCTGTACCTGGACACCCGCCCCGCCGCGTCCGGAGACGACCTCACCCGCACGGCGCACTACGGCATCGTGGCCGAGGAGGTCACCGCGATCATCGCCGGCGAGCCGGTCGACCTGATCGAGACCCTGGCGCAGCGGATCGCCGACCAGTGCCTCAAGCACGACGCGGTCGAGGAGGTCGAGGTCACCGTGCACAAGCCGGACGCCCCGATCACCGTGCCGTTCGACGACGTGACCGTGACCATCCACCGGGGCCGCGCATGACCCCCACCGCGCGCCTGGTTTCCGATGCAGAGGGATTTCTTCGATGAACAGCAGTGACCCGATCGCCGAGCCGAACGCGTTCGACCTGGAGAGCCGGGTGGACTCCGCCGACACCACGCTGCACAGCCAGCGGTGTGCGGTGATCGCGCTCGGCAGCAACCTGGGCAACCGGCTGGACACCCTCCAGGGTGCCGTCGACGCGCTCGCGGACACCCCCGGGCTGAGGATCAAGGCCGTTTCGGCGATCTACGAGACCGAGGCCGTCGGCGGCCCGGAGGAACAGCCCAACTACTACAACGCGGTCGTGGTGCTGCGCACCTCGCTGCCGCCGCGGGACCTGCTGGAGCGCGGCAACGCGATCGAGGACGCCTTCGGGCGGGTCCGGGAGGTCCGCTGGGGTCCGCGCACCCTGGACGTCGACATCCTGGCCTACGAGGGCGTGGTCAGCGAGGACCCGCAGCTGCTGCTGCCGCACCCGCGCTCGCACGAGCGGGCCTTCGTGCTCGCCCCCTGGCTGGACGCCCAGCCCGAGGCCGAGGTGCCGGGGCACGGACAGGTCGGCGCGCTGCTGGAGGCGCTCGGCGGCCCGGACGCGCAGGGCGTGAAGCGCCGCGACGACATCCGGCTGACGCTGCCGGAGTAGCACCGAGCAGGACCCGGCCCCCGCGGCCGGGTCGGCCGGGGCCGCCGGATCGGTCGGATCGGCCGGATCGGCCGGGAACTCGGCGACCGGGCCCGGCCGTACGAGTAGATGTCCGCCCGTCCGGTCCCGGTACGGTGGCCTGACGCCGCCGCACCGGGCCACCGGGCGGGCGGTCGGCTCTGGCAACCCCGGGAAGGACCACCTCCGAGTGAAGCTGCTTCGCCTCCGTCTGCTGATCGGCATCACCGCCGCGACGACGGCGCTGTCCTGGGCCGGGTCCAAGCTGTGGGCGTCCCTGGACACGCTGCCGGCCGTCCCGGCGGCGGCCCCGGTGGTGCTGGCGGCGGTGGCGGTGATCCTGCTGGCGACCGCGCTCTCGCTGCGGTCCCGGTTGAAGGCGGTGCGCGAGCGGCAGCCCGGCGCGAAGCGGGTCGACCCGCTGCTGGCGGCCCGGGCGGTGGTGCTCGGCCAGGCCAGCGCGCTGGTCTCCGCGGTGGCCACCGGCATCTACGCCGGGGCCGGGATCTACCTGCTCGGCGAACTGGACGTGTCGGCGCGCAAGGACCAGGCGGTGACCGCCGGGCTCGCGGTGCTGGCGGGGGCCGCGGTGATCGCGGCGGCGCTCTGGCTGCAGCACGTGTGCAAGCTGCCGGAGGACCACGACGACCCGGGCGGTCCGGCGGCCTCGCACCGCTGACGGATCGGCCGGATCCGGACGGCGCTGAGCAGGCCCTTTTTCGTGATCTTGAGTGAAAAGCCGGGCACATGCGGTAAAAAATGCCCACTGTCAAGGGCGGAAGGGGACCCTGGGCTGACACGGCCCCAATTCGCACGCTAGTTTCTTGGCATGTCTCGCGGACGCCACCGTCATTCCTCCGTCCTCGGCCGGGTCTTTCCCCCCACCGCCGCCGGCGTACTGCTGGTCGCCGCACTGGCCGCTCTGGTCTTCAGTCAGGACACCGTCCTGGTGCGCTCGGTGGGTGTCGCCGCACTGATCGCCACGCTCGGCTTCGCGGTGCTGCTGCGTCAGCGCGACAAGGCGGCCCGGGCGGCCGCCGAGATGTCCGCGGCGCAGCGGCTGCGGGCCGAGGAGCGCTTCGAGGAGCAGCTCGCCGAGGCCGAGTACGCGGCCGAGGTCGCCGAGGAGCGGGCCACCCGCTTCGGCCGGCGGCTGACGGCGGAGAAGTCGCGGCTGGCGAAGGCCGAGACCGAGATCGCCCGGCTGCTCCGGGAGCGGGCCGTGGCGGTCGCCGAGCAGGCGCTCAAGGAGGCCGAGGCGGCCCAGCGGGCGCTCGCCGCGAGCCGCCCCAAGTACCCGGCCAGCCCGGCCGCCTTCGTGCGCGCCGCGTCCGTGCTGCGACTGCTGGAGCGGCGCGCCGCCGAGCAGGAGGCCAAGCGGGAGCGCACGGCGGGCGCGGAGGTCGCGCTGCGGGCGCGGACGACCCCGGCCGCTCCGTCGGCTCCGACGGCTCCGTCCCCGCAGGCCGCCCAGGCCCGTCCGGCCGTGGCGGCCGCTCCGGTGCCGGGTGCGGTGTCCGTACCGGCCCCGGTGGCGCCCTCGGTGCCGACCCCGGCGCAGGCGCCGGCCGGGCGGACCCCGGTGCGGCCCACGCCGCTGCGCCCGGCGCTGACCGCGACGGTCGGTCAGCTGGGCGGGGCGCCGGGTGCCCCGGCCGTCGTACCGGCGCCGGCGGAGCGGCAGCGGCCGCGCCCGGCGCAGTCCGGGCAGGGGCGCGGGCAGGGGTTCAGTTTCTTCGGCCGCGGCCAGGGCGCGGCCGTCCGGGCGGCGGTTCCGGCGCCGGCGGTGGGCAGCGTCGCCGAGCTGGGAGAGCGGACGGACCTGGCGGACGTGGTGGGCGACGAGGCGGTCGCCGCGCAGGCGAAGGCCGAGGCGCAGGAGGCCCGGGAGGTCGCGGCGGAGGTGGCGGTCGAGCACCCGGAGCAGCCGGAGCAGCCGATGCGCGCCGGGGATGCCGGGCCGGACGGGGCGACCGTGGTGGACCTGACGCCCGAGGACGAGACCGAGCTGATCGAGCTCCCGGAGCTGCGCGCCTCGCGCTGAGCGGCCCGCCGACGCCGAAGGGCACCAACGCCGAGGGGCGGGAAGTCGACCGACTTCCCGCCCCTCGGCGTTGGTGCCCCTGTGGCGTCAGATCTGGACGCCGAAGTCCTGGGCGATGCCGGCCAGGCCGGAGGCGTAGCCCTGGCCGACGGCGCGGAACTTCCACTCGCCGTTGTTGCGGTAGAGCTCGCCGAAGATCATCGCGGTCTCGGTGGCGGCGTCCTCGGAGAGGTCGTACCGGGCGATCTCGGCGCCGCCGGCCGCGTTCACCACGCGGATGTAGGCGTTCCGGACCTGGCCGAAGTTCTGGCCGCGGGCGGTGCCGTCGTAGATGGTGACCGGGAAGGTGATCTTGGTGGCCTCGGCGGGCAGGCCGGCCAGGTTGACGTTGATCGACTCGTCGTCGCCCACGCCCTCGCCGGTCCGGTTGTCACCGGTGTGCACGACGGTGTTGTCCGGCGTGCTGGTGTTGTTGAAGAACACGAAGTGCGCGTTGGACAGCACCTTGCCGTCCGCGTTCAGGACGATCGCGCTGGCGTCGAGGTCGAATTCGGCGCCGGTGGTGGTGCGGGTGTCCCAGCCCAGGCCGATGCTGACCGCGGACAGGCCGGGGGCCTCCTTGGTCAGCGAGACGTTGCCACCCTTGGAGAGGCTCACTGGCATGGCGATTGCAGTCCCTTCGTTCGCTTTTCCCGGGACAACGCGGTACCCGGCCGCCTTGGTTCCGGGGGACCCGTGAATTCTTCGTGGGTGTCAAAGCCGGGCAAAGGGCGGGCAAAGCCTTGGCAGGGTCGGTCCGGTCCGGGCTCAGACCCGGGGGAACCGGCCCTGCAGGGTCCAGATGTTCGGGTTGTCGGCCAGGTCGGGGTGCATGTCGAACAGGTCGGCGAGGGTGTCCTGGAGGAAGTCCCGGGCCTCGCGCCGCAGCTCGCTGTGCCGGACCACGGCCGCGGGCTCGTCCCGCAGCCAGGTCGCGGTGACCTCGACCCAGTTGAACCGGCGGGCGAAGCGCAGCAGCTCGGTGTTCTGGGTGAAGTCGAGGTCGGCGGTCTGCACCCGGGCGGCCCGGGAGCCGTCCGGGTCGCGGTCGAGCTGCTCGACGATGTCGCACAGCGCCCAGGCGAAGTCCAGCACCGGGACCCAGCCCCAGCGGGTGGAGAGCTCGGCGTCCTCGGCGTCCAGGTAGACGTCGCCGCAGAACAGGTCGTACCGCAGCGCGCGCACGGGGGCGGTGCGGTAGTCGGTCTGCGGGGGGTCGGGGAAGCGGTTGGAGAGGGAGTAGCCGAGCTCGATCACGTACGCCATTGTCGGGGCTGCGGACGGGTGCGGGCGACCGCCCCGGAGGAGAGCGGGCGAGTGACGGATAACCGGGTGACCTCACGGGGGGCGCGCGGGATGATGGGCGCATGTCCGAGCCCATCCGCGTGCGGGGGTCGGTGGTCGTCCCCGACGCCGAGCTCGTCTGGCGCTTCTCGCGTTCCTCCGGCCCCGGTGGCCAGCACGTCAACACCTCCGACTCCAAGGCGGAGCTGCGTTTCGACCTGGTCGCCTCGAAGGCGCTGCCCGAGGTGTGGCGCACGCGCGCCCTGGAGCGGCTGGCGCACCGCCTGGTGGACGGCCGGGTGCTGGTGGTCCAGGCCTCGGAGTTCCGCTCGCAGTGGCGCAACCGGGAGGCGGCCGCGGTGCGGCTGGGGGTGGTGCTGAGCGAGGCGTGCGCGCCGCCGCCGAAGGCCCGCCGGGCGACCAGGCCGAGCCGGGGGATGGTGGAGCGGCGGCTGGAGAACAAGCGGCACCGTTCCGAGCTCAAGCAGGGTCGGCGGTCGCCGCGCGGCGAGTAGTGGCGAGTGGTGCGGCCCGCCGGGTGGTGCCGCCCGCCGAACCGTTTCAGCCCAGCGTGCGGTAGCCGCCGCGGAAGTAGAGCAGCGGGCGGCCGCCGGGGTTGGGGACCACGGCCTCCAGCACGCGGCCGATCAGCAGGGTGTGGTCGCCCGCGGGTATCCGCTGTTCGGTGCGGCACTCGACGGTGGCCAGCGCGCCCTCGACCAGCGGGGCCCCGGTGCGGGCGCCGCGGTGGTGCGGGGTCTCCGCGAACAGCAGCCGGTCGCTGAGCCGGCCCTTCATGGCGAACCGGGAGCCGAGCGCCTTCTGTCCCTCGGTGAGCACCGAGACCGCCCAGGTGTCGTTGCGGGAGAGCACCTCGTCCATCCGGGAGTCCTCGCGGACCGAGACCAGCACCAGCGGCGGGTCCAGGGACACCGAGAGGAAGGACGTGGCGGTCATGCCGACGTCCTCGCCGTCCTCCTCGTCGTGGACGGTCACCAGGCTCACGCCGGCGGCGAGCTGGGAGAGGGCTGCCCGGAACTCGTCGGGCGTGGCGTGGGGGGCAGCTTCGGGCTGCGGGGACGGATACACGTACCGCACGGTAGTCGTCGCTCCCGGGTGACGGCATCGGGCCGTGGTCGTAGGACCACGGCCGGGGGTCGTGCTCCGGTGCGGGTCCGGGTCACTCCCAGGGGTGAAGCGCGGCTACCGGTGGGTGCAGTCCGCTTCAGCCCGTGGCCGATGCGGTCGACCACCAGAAATGTTCCGGTAGCGGTTTATGTCCCGTTATGGGGCGGATGAACTGATTAAGGACGCATTAGTGTCGTGTGATTTAAGTCACAAGTGGTGGCCTATTGCTGACCGAGCGTGCCGAACGCTGTGCTCCCTGTGATTCAGTTCTTCTGGCAATCGGACGATAACCAATCAAGAACTATCCGAAGCAGCCGGGGAGCCCCCGCATGGAAGCCGAGTCGGAGCCGTACGTCCGTCTCGCGACCCTCCGCACCTTGCACCGGGTCGTGGCGGACCTCAACGCTGCCCGCAGCCTGGCGGGCACGCTGCAGGCCGTCGTCGAGGGCGCGGTGCACGGACTCGGCTTCGACGCCGCCGCGGTCAGCCTGGTCCGGCCGGACGGCGACCTGGTGGTGGCGGCCGTCTGGGAGCTGGAGGAGAGCCCGATGGGCGGGCCCTCGGTGCTGCTCGGCCAGGTCGGCTCGCGGGAGTCCTGGGACCGGCTGCTCGGGGTCAGCGACCACTGGGGCACCCTGCGCTTCCTGCCGTACGACCGCGGCTGGGCCGTCGCCAGCGACATCCCGCGCTGGATCGGGGACGGCCCGCTGCCCGTCTACGCCAACGACTGGCACCCCGCCGACGGGCTGCTCGCCCCGATGTACAGCGCGGGCGGGGACCTGCTCGGCGTGCTCTCGGTGGACCGCCCGCGCAGCGGCAAGCGGCCCGGGGCGTGGACCCGCGAGGCCCTGGAGATGTTCTCGTTGCAGGCCTCCATCGCGATCGGCAACGCCCGGCTGCGGGCCGAGATGCAGCGCGCGCTGGCCCGGCTGGAGAAGGAGCAGCAGGCCCTGCGGGCCAGCGAGGAGAGCTTCCGGCAGGCCTTCGAGTACGCGCCCAGCGGGATGGCCATCACCGAACTCCACGGCGCCGGGCGCGGCCAGCTCACCAGGGTCAACGACGCGCTCTGTCGACTGCTCGGCCGCCCCCGCGCGGTGCTGCGCCAGCAGAGCTTCGCCGACCTCGTGCACCCCGAGGACCGGGCCCTGTTGGAACGCACCAGCGCCGAGAGCGGCCGGGCGGAGCTGAGGCTGTCCCGGCGGGACGGCGGCTACCAGTGGGTCTGCCTGCGCAACTCGATCGTGGCGGACGCGGCCGAGGGCCCGAGTTTCCTGCTCACCCACGTCGAGGACATCGAGGACCGCAAGCGCCACGAGCTCCAGCTCGCCCACCGGGCCAGCCACGACGCGCTCACCGGCCTGCCCAACGGCGCCGAGCTCAAGGCCCGGCTGGCCCGCCGGCTCTGCGCCGAGCCGCAGCCGGTCGGTGCCGCCCCCGCGCTGACCGCCGAGGTCGGCTACCCGCAGCCGTACGCCTACCCGGCCGACACCTACAGCGCGCACGCGGCGTACGAGGGCCTGGAGGGCGTGGACCCGTACCCGGGGCCGGTGCACGGGTACGGCGCGTTGGAGGGCGGGCCGCCGCCCGGGCTCGGCGCGGGGTACGGGGAGCACGTGCACGCCGTGGTGCCGGCCGAGTACGGGCCCGGCGGCGAGGCCTGGTCGGTGCCGTTCCGTTCCGGCCCGGCGGCGCCGGCCGAGAAGGGGCTCGCGGTGCTCTTCTGCGACCTGGACGGCTTCAAGTCGATCAACGACCGGTTCGGGCACAACGCGGGCGACTCGGTGCTGGTCGAGGTCGCCCGGCGGCTGAGCGGGGCGGTCCGGGACGGCGACACGGTGGCCCGGCTGGGCGGGGACGAGTTCGTGGTGCTGGCCGACGGCATCGGCCGCGAGGAGGCCAAGGACCTGGCCCACCGGCTGCGCAACGCGATCATCCCGCCGATGCGGATCGACGGCCGGGCGATGCGGGTCGGGGTGAGCCTCGGGGTGGGCTGGGCCGGCTGCGGGATGAGCATCGAGGAGGTGCTGCACACCGCGGACGAGCGGATGTACGACGAGAAGCGGGCCCGGGGCGGGGCGGTCCGGGGCGCGCGCGGCGAGCGCTCGCACCGGCGCGCGGGCTGACGACGGGGCTCGCGGCGGCCGTTCCGGGGCCGGCGGGAGGGGTCGGGCGCCGGGCGCCCGGGAACGCGCAGGTTACCCACGGGTTGTCAAGGGTTCTTTTCCTGCTGTCAGGTACGGCAGGTAGGGTGCCCGGTACGACAGCGTCCATGATCTGCGCCGCCCGCGCGCGGCGCACACCGGATGGGGGAGCAGACCACCGTGACGACCGCCGGCGACAACGGATTGCCCGAGGGCCAGGGGGGCGGTGCCCCGCAGGACGACGACCCGTTCGGCTACCTCTACCGCCCGGCCGACGGCTCCGCCGGACAGCCGGCCGAGCCGCAGCAGGGAGTTCCCCGGACGCCGTACAGCCGCCCGATGGAGGTCGGCCGGGCGCAGTACGGCGCGCCGCGCGCCCAGCAGCCCTCTTACGGCCAGCCCGGTCCGGGGCAGCCGCCCTACGGCCAGCCGGGGATGCCCCCGCAGGGCCAGTACGGCCAGCCCGGTGTGCCGCCGCAGGCCGAGTACGGCGCACCCGCCCAGCAGGCCCGCTACGCCGAGCACTCCCGCCCGCAGCCGGGGGACGACCGGCCGAGCAGCGGTCGGAGCAAGGGCGCCGTGATCGGCGCGGTCGCCGTGGTCGCGGCGATCGCGATCGGTGCCGGGATCGCGCTCTCCACCGGTGACCCGGACGCCGACAAGACCGCCAAGGGCGGCACCACCAGCGCCGCCCCGCCGGCGCCCAGCGGCGCCGCGACGCCGAGCGGGGGGACGGGCTCGGCCTCGCCCTCGGCGAGTGCCACGGTCTCGGCCGGCCCGGCGACCGTGGACGCCGGCCAGCTGCAGGGGCAGAACGCGCCGTCCGGCAACAGCGTCAAGGGCGCCAAGTCCGCCGACGGCAGCTACCTGACGCTCCAGCAGGGCGGCACGGTCACCTGGAACGGCCAGATCGCCGCGGCCGGCACGTACAAGCTCACCGTGCACTACAACAACGCCGGCGGGGATGTGAAGGGCGCGGCCTCGGTCAACGGCAAGGACTGGCCGAACGGGCTGACGTACAGGAACTACTCGCCCGGCAAGGACCCGGCGTCGTCCTGGTACACCACCTGGATACTGCCGCAGTTCCAGGCCGGGGCGAACTCGGTCAGCTTCACGGTGCCCTCCGGGCCGATCCTGATCGACCAGATCACCGTCGAGCCGAGCGGCTGAGGCCCGGCCGAGGACGCGGACGGCCGCCCTTCCCCACCGGGGGAGGGCGGCCGTCGCCGTTGTTCAGGCGGACCTGACGGTGGGGAAGCGGTCGCCGCCGACGGCCCAGCGGCCGCGGCGCATCACGGCGACCAGGTCGTAGCCGTCGGAGTCGAGCACGACCAGGTC